>JAEUQL010000627.1 GCA_016789295.1 Blastocatellia bacterium
TACCCAACTCCCTGTAGTACTTCTATTTCTGCGCCTGAAAGCTTTGCCTCCTGAATGTATAACATCCTATCAGACTTCTTTTCAGCACCATAAGGCGATATGTATTGATCGATTAGTGCAGTAGCAACAATAAGGACAGTTAAAGTAAAGCTTATTCCAAACAGGCTAATAAAGGTAAAAAACTTTCTTCTCAGAAGCACTTTGAACGATATTTTCAAATAGTTTTTCAGCATACTTTCTCCATTTAGTTAACCTGACGACCATCAAAGAATCTAACTATTCTGTCTGTTTTTTCTGCAAATCTTTGATCGTGTGTAACCATTACAACTGTAGTCTGTTCGCTCTTGTTCAGTTCTTTGAGTATCGTCATTACTTCATTACCCATCTGGCTATCTAGATTTCCGGTTGGTTCATCAGCAAGAAGAATAGAAGGTTTTCCAACTATTGCTCTAGCAATAGCTACACGCTGTTGTTGTCCACCTGATAGTTGAGAAGGGAAATGATGGATACGTGAGCTAAGTCCTACTTTTTCAAGAGCTTGTATTGCTAACCTACGTCTTTCTGAGCCAGAAATAGATCGATAAAGTAAAGGAATCTCCACATTGTCTACAACACTTAGATCTGGAATGAGATGAAAGCTCTGAAATATAAACCCTATCTCTCGATTTCTAACTTTTGATACTTTTCTATCTTTATAAGAGTTTATTTCTTGCTTATTTATATAGACTTGACCAGAAGTGGGTATGTCAAGCAGACCAATAATATTTAGCAGTGTACTTTTGCCACATCCCGACGGTCCCATTATCGCAATAAATTCCCCTTTCTTAATTTCTAGATTTACATTAGATAATGCTACCGTCTCTATTCGATCTGTTTTGTAAACCTTCTCTACACATTCAAGTAATATCATTTACAGTCTCCTTTTACCTAACTTTTAGTTCGGACAAGTGCATATAATCGCTCATATCTGAAATAATCACTTCGTCACCTTCTTCAAGCCCTTCCACAATCTCAATATTGTCTATGTTGGAAATACCAAAGCTGACACGAGTTTTTACAGCCAAACCATTTCTCAAAATAAAAATGTTCTGTTTGCCTGTACCAAAATTGAACCCTCCACGAGGAATCAGAAGAACGTTGTCTTTACTATCAACTACTGGAAATATATCAACACGCAAATTTGATTTAAGGGTAGGGTTGGATTTTTGATCTAGTTTAACTAGAAATGAAACTATTCCATCTTTAATTGCTGGTAAGATAGTGTCTATACTTCCTGTCAGTTTTTGATTGTTTACAACTACTGAAACTTCAAGCCCAGAGTATAGTTTCTGTGCATGTACATCCGATATCTGCGCCATAACTCGAAAGGATTTTAGATCAGCAATCCTGGCAATTACATCGCCTTTTCTAACAACCATCCCTTCTTCACTTACTACCCAAGTAAGAACACCTGTCTTATCTGCATCTGTTGTTGCAAGGGAAAGCTGTCTTTTGGCCTCTCTACGCTCTCCTTTTAAAGACTCTATCTCAAGCTCTATTGCCTCAAGTTCACGCTCTGTGGAATGTTCTGCATTCACTTTTGACAGCTCTAATTGTTTAAGTTCTATTGCTGCTTTTCTTTCGGCTAGCTTTATCTCTTCTAATTTCTCATTTGAGAGCAGACCTTGTTGAAAAAGTTGATTATTTTGTAGAAGCTTTGTTTTCAAAGCTTCTAGATCTAGTCTCTTTATCTCTATCTGACTTTGGAGTGATACAAATTTTTCTTTAAGGTCTATTTCAAGCTGCTTCTTTTTATTGGCTTTTAGTGAAAGAGCCTGGTCTAGTTTCTCGATAGCCAGCACTGATTGGCTGGTATCGAGTTCAAGTATTGGTTCTCCTTGCTTGATTGCGGTTCCTACACGTTTGAGTATGCGGATGACTCTTGCATCAACGGGACTTGAAACTACCTTTTCAAATTCCGGCACAACTACACCTGTAGCAGAAAGTGTAGACTCGATCTTACCCCGCTTAACAATAGCTTTTCTAATTCTATGTTTACTAACAGATGCTTGTGTAAGGTTTGGTAGGAAACGAAACAGTACCCAACCCGATAAAGCAACAACTGTTAGAACTAGTAGAAGATTTATAAACTTTTTTCTTTTGTAATTTTTGTTTGGTCTGTCCATAATAAACAGACTGTAAGCAACAGGTGTGCCAAAAAGAGAAAGTAATATATATGAATAAGTTACAGAACATCTACAACAATCAGTGTCCAGATATGGACTCAAAGTGTCCGAAACTGGACAGTTACACTGTTCCTAGTTGAATATATTTCTGTAGGGTTCGTTTTGCGGTCTCTTCGTCAAAAGGATGAGACTCTAAAACCGAACGGTTTCTGATGTTTTCGGCAAGACTTGCCAGCAAGGTAGTAAAAAGATGTAGTCTTTCAGCAAGTTGTTGCAAGTGCTGTTTGGTGACACTATTTCTTCGTTCTACTAACAGAGTTGCACAACTGAGTAGATCATTGAATGTTCTTTTTAGTTCAACCCTATCTGAATAGAATACCTTGGGTAGAA
>JAEUQL010000628.1 GCA_016789295.1 Blastocatellia bacterium
GGACATGGTTTCTGCATTTTGGGCAGCAAAGGCTGCATAAAACTCTTCGATAATCTGTTCGTTGGTGTTCATTTTTCAGGTTTGGTATGCTAAAATAGGTAAATATTGCCTACGGTGTATAAATATCTGTCCAATCTGTTGAGCGAGATTGCGTCTGCGCTCTTCATCCATATTTGTGGTAGGTTCATCAAAGAAGGCGAAACGCAGTTCAGAAAACTCTTTCAGCAATGCCAGTCTGACAGAGATAGCTGCTGCCATCTGCTCTCCTCCAGAAAGATTTTTGAAAGGACGATCTCTACCTGACTCTTCAAGAATAATTTCATAATCATTATCCCATCTAAGACTAACGAGAGAATTACCAGATATATCACGGTAAAGAAGATTGGCTTCAATGGATATTGTGTGAAGGTAGGCTTCTGTGATGTAAGGGCCTGCTTTTTTGAGACAGTCTCGAATAAAATCAGAGAGGTTTTTAAGTTGGTTAAGTCTGCTACAGTATTCTATTTTTTGGGTGTACTGTTGTTGGACTTGATCTAGTGTTGCTATTTGTTTATTTAAGCTAGCAAGTTTTGTTTCAGTATGTCTAAGATCTGATTCAAGTTGGCCTGTCTTACGCAGAAGCTCTTCAAGAGTTGAGCGTGCGCTTAGGTGCTCTTTGGCAGAGTATTTTTCGCTAATGCGTAGCTGTTCTTCTTTCTTTTTAGAATAGTTAGACTTTATTGCCTCTAGTTCTAATGTAAGCTTCTCAAGCTCTTTCTGAAATAAGTTAAAAGATAAAGCACTTTCTTGATGTGTTATGAAGAGGTTATACTGATTTCTAGTTGTAGAGAGAAGGTTTTGGTTATAGAGTAGATTTTTGTCAAGGTTTTCCCATTTTTTGAACTGTTCTTTGAGAGAGGCAATTTCGGCAAGTAGTGTGTAGGAAGTTTCTTGTAAATGTTGCAGCTCTTCTCTCAGTTGTAGTTCACGTAAAATCTGTCTTTTTAAGCCTTCAATCGTAGCCTTTGGGTTACCAAGTTTTATCAATTGATTTTCTATCTCTGTTTTTTCTATCTCTAAAATAGCAAAGTTTGATAAGTGTGTTTTTTCATTATCATAAGCTTTTCTTTTTGTTAAACCTTCTTCTTTAAGTTCTTCCAAACGTGTGCGTAAAGGTTCAAGTTGAGCATATTTAAGGCTTGCTGATCGCATTGCTGAAAGTTCTTGACGCATTGCGGGAATCCTATTCTTTACTGCTTCTGCTGCTTCTGAAATCTCTATAACTTTTCCTAAAGAATTTAATTCATTAAGTAGCTTAGTTTTTTCTCTAATTTGAAAATCTAAATCTTCTTCTAACCTCTTACTTCTATCCAGAAGGTTTTCCAAGATAGCTTGTGTACTGACTGCTGAACGGGCCTTCTGAAGTTGGGAAGATAAATTGTTTTGCAGATCCTCTTTCTCACTAAGAATTTCTGCATAATCTGAGATTTGGCTCTTACAACGATCAGCCAAGCTCTGTTCTGGTTTGATGTTGAGACAGCGTTCTGATAGCAATGGACAGAGTCCATCTTTAACACTTTCTAGAAACTTCCTATCCTGATCTATTTTTGCTTTGAGGTTCGCAACCTCTTCAGTAGCTTTGCGATGAGATGTTTCCAGTTCTGCAACAGTCCTACCTTTCCAACTCTGTTTACGTAGCCCATCTATCTTTGAGTTTAGGGTAGTTAGTTCATTTCTATTGCTTTTAAGTAGCTCTTCTACTTTGTTTAACTGTTCCTGTTTATGTCCAATCTCTTTCAATTGTAGGTTATAGAAATTCAACTGTTGTTCGGCTTTTCTAAGGTCTTCTTCTATTTGTGTAACTTTTTCGGCTGCTTTGCGATGGCGATCTGCTTCTTCAATCTTTTGTGAAGTTTCTGTATAGACAGCTCTTAACTGGTCAAGTTCACGCGCAAGTTTTTGTAATGAACGCTCTCGTTGCTCTTTCTCTGCAAATTTTGACTGTAGTTCTAGACGCTTTTTTTCATATTCCAACTGTTTTTCTGCTAGAGGAGTGAGTGTTACTATCTCTATATTATACTTTTCTATTTGCAATAACAGGTTATTTACATGTTTTATACTAGCCTCAATTCCTGCTTGTTTCTGTTCAATAGTAGCGACTTCATCTCTGCACTTGTCGCGAAAGATTCTTTCTGATTCAAGCTTTTGAAGCTTTTCATTAACTTCTTGGTAGGTTTCATAACCTTGACGGTTAGACTCAACAACCTCAACAGCTCGCTTTGCTTTCTCTACTTCTGATTGTAAGTTTTTTTCTTGCTCCTGTTTTTGAACAACAATAAGTTCAATTGATTGAAGATCACTAGTTATTTTGTCTAGTTGGGATTTATTATCTTCAAACTTATTAACTTTAAACTGAACTACATGTCTTTCTATATTATTTTCCTCTATCTGAGATCGTAATTCTTCAAGCATCTGTTTTGTCTGCTTCTGTTCTGCAATAAGCTCATCATAACGCTGTAATTCGCCTTCATCTCTTGCAATTTGGCGTTCTGTTTCACCAATCATAGATTCTAT
>JAEUQL010000629.1 GCA_016789295.1 Blastocatellia bacterium
CAGTCAAAGAAGTTGGTTACACACGTGCCAAGTTTGGCTTTGATGCCGATACTTGTGCAGTCATCACCACAGTCAATCGCCAATCTCCTGACATTGCTCAAGGAGTTAACACTGGTGGAGCCGGTGATCAAGGTCTGATGTTTGGCTATGCCTGTACTGAAACACCAGAACTGATGCCTCTCCCCATTATGCTTGCCCATAAGCTTGCAAAAAGACTCTCGGTAGTGCGTAAAGAAGGATTACTCGACTATTTAAGAGCAGATGGAAAATCACAAGTAACTATTCAGTACCGCGACGGTAGGCCAGAACGGGTTGAGACAGTTGTAGTTTCCACACAACACAGCGATAGAGTATCAACAGAAGACCTGAGAGCAGATATTTTCGAGCACGTAATCCGTCCTGTTGTAAACGAAGTCTCCCCAGAAATGATGGACAAATCGACGAAGACACATATCAATCCAACAGGACGTTTCGTGATAGGTGGTCCTCAAGGTGACACAGGACTGACAGGAAGAAAGATAATTGTTGACACCTACGGCGGTTATGCTCCACACGGTGGTGGTGCTTTTTCTGGCAAAGATCCAACAAAAGTAGACCGCTCGGCTGCATACATGGCTCGTTACATTGCAAAGAATCTTGTAGCTGCAGGGATCTGTGATAAGTGTCAGGTGCAGCTTGCTTATGCAATAGGTGTTGCTGAACCTGTTTCGGTCTATGTAGAGACTTTTGGAACTTGCAGAATAGACGAAACAATTCTTTCAGACCTTATCAGAGCACACTTCCGGTTAACACCTCTTGGTATCATTGAGTCACTCAATCTCCAAAGACCTATCTATAAAAAGACTGCTGCTTATGGTCATTTTGGTAGAACAGAGCCTGAGTTTACCTGGGAACGTACCGACAAAGCAGAAGAGCTACGCCAGGACGCAAAGCTGTAAACTGTTATGATTTAAAGAGAGGAAGTCAAGTAATGAGTAAAATGGCACCAAATTGTGATGTTGCAAACCTAAACCTAGCCCAACAAGGAAAGGCTAGAATCGAGTGGGCTGCTCGTGAAATGCCCGTTCTCAAACTTATAATGAAGAGATTTGCAGAAGAAAGACCACTCGAAGGGGTCAGGCTTGTAGCCTGTAGCCACATCACCACTGAAACCGCAAACCTTGCCCGTGCACTGAAAGCTGGTGGAGCAGATGCTCTGCTAATAGCTTCTAACCCACTCTCCACACAAGACGATGTAGCTGCTGCACTAGTGGTTGAGTATGGTATTCCTGTCTATGCAAAAAAGGGTGAAGATGTAGCGACCTACAACCAGCACGTTCGTATAGCACTAGACCACAAGCCACAGATAATCATTGATGATGGCTGTGATGTTGTCGCAACTCTTATTAAAGAGCGCAAAGAGCAGCTTGCAGATATCATAGGCACAACAGAAGAGACTACAACCGGTATTCAACGTCTACGTGCAATGGAGAAGAGTGGAGTTATAACTTTTCCCGTAGTCGCTGTAAATGACGCCCAGACAAAGCACTTCTTTGACAACCGCTATGGCACAGGACAGTCCACACTCGATGGTGTGATACGCGCAACCAACGTCCTGCTTGCTGGCAAGACCCTTGTCGTAGCTGGCTATGGCTGGTGCGGCAAAGGTGTGGCAATGCGTGGTCGTGGATTAGGTGCAAATGTTGTTGTTACAGAGATCAATCCTATCAAGGCTATAGAAGCTATTATGGACGGTTTCCGTGTCATGCCTATGGAAGAGGCTGCAAAGATTGGTGACATATTTATTACTGTTACAGGCAATCGTCACGTTGTTGACACTCACCACTTCCTAAAGATGAAAGATGGCGCAATGGTCTGTAATTCAGGTCACTTTGATCTAGAACTCAACTTAACTGGCCTTGCTGAAATGTCAGGTGAAAAGCGCAACCTAAGACCTTTTGTTGATGAGTATGAGATCAAAGCAAACGGAAACAGAGTAGTAGTGCTTGGTGAAGGAAGACTCATTAACCTTGCTGCTGCAGAAGGCCACCCTGCTTCTGTAATGGATATGAGCTTTGCAAATCAGGCTCTTTCAGCCGAGTTTCTGCGCAAAAACCATGGCAAATTGCACGCAGGAATTCACACTCTTCCAGAAGAGGTAGACGTTGAAATTGCTAGCCTTAAACTTGAAGCAATAGGTGTCAAGATAGACACACTTACCCCCGAAATGGTTGAGTACATCAACAGTTGGGAACACGGCACATAGACTATCTCTTCAGTAAACAAGTTGGAGAAAGAGTGAATCTATCCTCTTTCTCCAGCTTTTCCTATCTACAGAACCTCCAGCATAAATTTAGCTATTCCTGATTTACTAAAGCAGGGCTGATATGAGTGGGTTCTCACTTTTGAGTCTGACACCTATTAGACTAATACTAATCTGCAGTTCAAAATCTTACACCAAGAAGAATAATCATTCTAAGTACAAGGGTTGTAGCTTCTTTCTGAGAACAGATTGTGTTTATCAAGCTGTTTTCTTATATATCTTTAAATAACACTTCTTGGGTTTCTTCTACT
>JAEUQL010000062.1 GCA_016789295.1 Blastocatellia bacterium
TTTCGCTCTCAATCCAACAATCGCTGGATTCACCCCAGTCCTTGATGGTTTACCACGAGGATTCAATGGGAATCAAGCTACAAACACAAATGGCATACCAGATGTAGCAAACTTCAACCTTCCACGAGATGGAGGCTTTGGAAGATTATTGTTGCCAAACGGTGCTTTTGGTAACTTTGGGGACATACCTGGAGTTGGTACAGTTCCTATAGAAGAGTTTAACTCTCCATCTCTCATTGAGGCTCCAGACACTGCTCCATACTTCCACCACCATCTCACAAGAACCTTGGAGGAGGCTATCGCTTTCTATGGTTCTCCTGCATTTAGTGCTCCTGGAAGTATTGGTGGACCTGGTGGACCAATTCCTGTTTCAATCAGCTCAAATCCAAACGATCCTCAAGTACAACAGATTGGAGCCTTCCTACGCTTGCTCAATGCTGTTGACAACATTCGCTCGACCATTGTCCAAGGCCAGCGTGCAAAAAACACTTCTGGATCTACAAGTAAGAAAAATATTGTAAGACTTGCCCTTGCTGACAACCTTGATGCTATCGATGTTTTGACTAAAGGAGCTTACAGCAGTAATAGATCAAATGAGGTAAACCTGGCTATTGTGAAATTGACCGAGTCCAGAGACCGTCTCCAAGAGATAGTAAACCAGAATCTTCCTTCTTCAGCTATAAACCAGAAGATAGATGTTGCTATCTTAGCACTACGCCAAGCTCGCACAGCAGTAGTAGACGTAAACACTCTACCTTCAACTTTTAGAAACTAGTCTTGTAGAGCCACAGATCAAGATCTGTGGCTCTTAATCTTTCTTGGCCTTCTTCTGGATCAGAACTTTGAAATGATCGCTGATTCCACCTGGAACAAAAAAGTTTTTAAGTGCTAGCCTTGATTTGAAAGATTTAAGATCTTGGTTACTATCCTTTAGAAGCTCTTCTAACTTATCCAAAAGACCAAGTTTTATCAAATAATCAGCCTGCCGAGTAAAACGTATAGTCTCAAGCCCAAACTCTAGGCCATAGTCGATTAAAGCTGAGAAGTCTACATCAGATGTTATATCTTGCTCCCCAATACAACTGAAAGGGTCGCTGTTTACTCTGTGTTTATAAAAACATCGGAGTGTCCCATCCTTGTGTTCTGGTAGGTACAGGTGATCGTTTAAGTCTCCATAATCGATTATGAAAACATACCCACTTGTGAGTGCTTGAGAGATCTTTTGTAGAAGTTTGATTGCGTCAAGATTTATCTCTATTACTTGCTGATCGGCCAAAACTATGTCAAAACGCTTTAGAAATTGCAGAATTTCTTTTGTAGAAGGTTCATCCCAAACAGGCGTAAAGCTTGTCTCTGTATTGCCAACATATAGCTCTTTGAGCTTTCCTTTTTGCCAACAAGCTCTATGAACAGGAAGTGCATCGATAACTTCATTTGCTAGAAATATAGCCTCTGTTGGCTTTTTGACTAGCTCTTCAAGATCTACCCAATCAACTCTGTTTTTGAACTTTTCAAGTTTGGATCTCTGTTTTTTGCGTAACACTTGGCTCGGTTCAACTATCAGATAATCTACTTCTGTCAATGAATAGTCATTTTCTAAAGTAGATAGTATGTCTAGAGCTAGCAGTCCTGTGCCTGCACCAAGTTCAATAATCCTAAGCCTATCTGTCGCCTGTGCTTGATATATCTCGAAAAACTGCTTTGCCAGCAGAGAGCCAAAGATTTGGCTTAAATTTGCAGAAGTGTAGTAGTCACCTTTTGCTCCTATCTTTTCACCTTCAGAGTTGTAGTAACCTCCTTCAGGGTCATAAAGAGCCATTTCCATAAAGTCACGAAATGTTATCTTACTAAAGGCTATAATTTTATGAGCAATCTTTTTTTTGAGGTCTTGCATGAAAAATTAGGCTTCTATTTTGGTCTCTTTGGCTAAACCTTTTTCAAAGAGATATCTAGTAGGGTGATCTCTCATTATCTTGTCTTGAAGCCTCATCAAACCATAAAGAAGTGCCTCTGGCCTTGGTGGACAACCTGGAATATAGACATCTACTGGAACAACTCGATCCACACCTTGTAATGTGGAATAAGTGTTAAAAGGACCTCCAACATTTGAACATGACCCCATAGATATGACCCACTTTGGTTCTGGCATCTGGTCATATACACGACGAACTATTGGAGCCATTTTCAATGTTACAGTACCAGCAACTATTATCAGATCGCATTGGCGAGGACTTGGACGAAAAACACCTGCTCCAAACCTATCCATGTCAAACCTGGATGCACCCGTTGCCATCATCTCTATTGCACAGCAAGCAAGCCCAAAAGTCATAGGCCAAATAGCCGATTTTCTGGCCCAATTGAAGACATAATCTACAGTTGTGGCAATAAAACTACTACCTGAGTCTGTCATAAAATCCTCTAAACCCAATTTAGCGTACCTTTGCGCCATGCATAGTAGTAACCTACTACCAAAATTCCAATAAAGAGAAACATTTCGACCAGACCAAAAAGTCCAAGTTGGTCATAGGTTATTGCCCAAGGAAAGAGAAATATAGTCTCAACGTCAAAAACCAGAAAGAGCATAGCTATAAGGTAGTAACGGATCGAGATTCGCTCTCTTGCATCTCCCACTGGATCATTTCCACATTCATAAGCACTCAGTTTTGTGCGGTCAAAGACGCTGCGACGAAACACCTTGCCTATAGCAAGGGCAATCAATGGAAATGCAGTTGCAACTAAAAGCAGAAGAACTATGGGCAAATAGCCAAATATTGGAGTTGAACTGTCAAGAAATAAGCCAAGCATGCTCAACTGTCTCCAGTCTGATATAGATTGCTTGTCTAAAGATAAATACCCAATTGCAAGGATAAGCCTACATAGAAGATGGTGTCAAATACTTATACCATCAAGCTTCTCGCTCAGTTTTGCATCTGTTTTGACTAGCCCTGCCTGTTCTTGCTGTCTTATCTGTTGTTTACTGCTACTTTGCCAACTTGCCCATTCACTTGGCGCATCTATTGTCTGTCCTCCGTGTGTTGTGAGCCGTTCACGAACACGACACATCACAGGAGTATTTATAGCAACTCCTGTAACTACTACCTGCCCTTTGGTAAGTGAAGGTAGCTCTGCCAGCATTCTTCGACCAACACTTTCTACACTCGATGCAATAGTATTTTGGTCGATTGGGTTGACTATACGCATAATAAACTGTGTCTGACACTGGCTCAAAACATCTTGGTCAAGCTTACCAGGTCTTTGTGTGATTAGTCCTACGCCCACACCAAACTTTCTACCCTCCGAAAGTATCTGCTTGAGTATATTTGTAGATACAACTGTTGCTCCAGATGGAGCAAACCGGTGTGCTTCTTCGAGAAGTACAAAGACAGGAAATGGAAGTTGGTCGTCGAGATTTGGGCTAATATTTTTCTGTGCTATCCATCCAACTCGCGCATCATTTATGCGTCTCAGTAATGTTCCAACAATAACCTGCTGTTCTTGCTGATCTATCTCGTTGAGTTGCAGCACTGTACATTGTCCTGGTTGAAATAGTTCTGACAATGTGTTGTGCTCTACATCTGAAAAGACTTTGCTTTGACCAAAACGAAAATCTAATTTCCAAAGTATCGCTTCTATGGTGCCAATATTTGACCCTGATTGACTACGGCGACTCTCTTCATCGTCCGCAAATTTGTAGCTAAGAAGAGTGTCGTATAAGTCCTTGAACCCATAGACTTTATTTTTACCAGACTTCTGTTCAAGCTCTTGGAAACCTTTGATAAGATAGTAGTTCTGCTTGTCTGTGATCTCCGGCAGAAGGTATCGAATGTCAGCCAGTTTTAAAGTATTAAACCTAACACGTATTTTTTCTGGGTGTAGAATTTTTACTCTTGGGGTGTAACCTTCTTGCTGAAACTCCTTCATAGCCTCAATTTCTCGTAGAGTGCTATATTCACCGTGTGGATCGACAATCAAGATAGCAGCTTGATTGTTTGGTTTCAGCATCTCTTCTATTAAAACACTTGCTGTATAACTCTTACCTGCTCCAGTACTTGCCAATATTGCAAGGTGTGTTGAGACTATGTCTTTAACTGAAAGGACTACTGGAACACTACTGCTGCGTGTCAATAGACTGCCAAGACAAGCTCCCCCCTTCTCACCAAGACGACGAGGACTAAGAACCTCGGCAAGAAACTGATCAGAGACTATGTAGACGGGTTGACCTGGATCGGGAGGAATGCGAGGATTGACAAAACCCCCTAGCTTAAAATCGAAGTAGCCTATTGTAGACACCGTAAGTTCATAGAGTTCACAGCTAGCATCCACTCCTATAAGCTCTGCTATCTGCTTTGGAGATGTCTTTGGATCGGCAAAAAAACCGTCAGGAAGAGCACGAGCAAGTCTACGTTCTGTGATATTTCCTATTATCTTTTGGCTATTGATCTCATAGAAAACAAACTCTCCTATACGTGTGTACAGGTTGTCAGTAGTTATAAAAAGGTATTCGTGAGGTTGCTCAGCAGGCCCTTTCACAGTGCCTATAAGACTATTATCCATCTATGTGTAACGTAGCCACTTTAAAAGTTCAGGTATTGATGGTCTTTTACCATACATTAGTATGCCAACACGATAGATCTTTCCAGCAATCCAAGCACAAGCAAATATGCTGGCCATCATCAACAGAATTGACAGCCCTATCTGCCAAAATGCTGGTGTTTCAATATTTATCCTCAAGAACATCAATAGTGGTGTGAAGAAGGGAATAAGTGAAAGGATTGTAGATGCTGTGCTGTTTGGATCGCGCAGCACAACTTGAATAAGTAGCATTGGGATTACTATCAGAAATGTTATGGGAGTCTGTACCTGATTTGCGTCCTGATCATTTGAGACTATGGAGCCAGCCATAGCATAGAGCGTTGCATAGAGAAAGTAGCCCAGTACAAAATAGATCACAAAATAGATCATCAAGGAGATGGATACATCTGGAATAGCCGAAGCCACACCCACGAGCATTGAGCCAGCAAGAGATGGAATAGCAAAGATAAAGAGACTCCACACAAGAAACTGTGTAATGCCAACAAGTCCTATACCCAAAACCTTGCCTAGCATCAACTCTGTTGGTGAGATCGACGAGACTATCACTTCTACTATGCGATTCTGCTTCTCTTCTATAACACCACGCAGAACTGTAATTCCATATATGAGAGTCATCATGTAGATGATCATCATCAAAGATATTGCCAGTAGAAAACTTTGCCCTTTATCCTCTTTGGAGCCATCTTCAGAAAGCTTTTTTGTAGTAAGTTTGATCCGTTTGCTTAGTTCTTCAACACGTTTTGGATCTAGGCCAGTTTGGTTAAATCTCTTCTCAACAACTGTTCGTGTAATGACGTCTTCCAGATAGCGGTTTGTAGAAAAATCGGTAACATTTTTTGAATAGTATTCAGCAACACCTTTTGTTACTACAGAAGGAGTAATTACCAAATAGCCCTGTATTTTTCTCTCTTCCACTTGACCTTTTAGAACCGACTTTAGTTCTTCCAATTCTTCTTCAGTTCTAGCAGATTTATGCTCTATTTGATATTTTCCTCTTGTCTTTTCTGACTTAATCCTCTCTTCAATTTTTGTAATAAGTTCTGGATCGCCAGATGCGTCAACAACTGCTATTGAGACGTTTGGTGAAGAAAGCTTCTCGACCAACACAGGTACTAAAACAAAAGAACTCATAATAAGCGGGCCAAGAATTGTACCTATTAGAAACCACTTTGAACGGACTCTTTCTAAATATTCTCGCTTAACCACAAGTGATAGCTTACTCATTAGACTTCCCTACTTTCTTTATGAAGATCTCATTTAGAGAAGGTTCAACCAGTTCAAATCTTGTGACACGAACTCCACTATCTATAACCTGTCTGAGGAGCTGTTGAGAATCTACACCTTCACATAGGTCTAGTTCTATGTGGTGTAGAAATTCTGTCCAGTTTTCAACAAAAGGACTATTTCTGAGAAAAGAGCTATCACCTTCTACAGCAAGAGCAATTCTATTATTACCAAACTCACGTTTTATAGTCTTTAGATTACCATCCAACACCTTTTGAGACCGGTTAATGATACAGATCTCATCACAAAGCTTCTCTACCTGTTCCATGACATGAGTAGAAAGGATGATGGTACAGCCAGACTTCTTCAGCTCTTGTATAACTTCTATCAGTAGATTTGCATTTATTGGATCAAGGCCAGAAAAAGGTTCATCTAATATTAGTAGTTCTGGACTGTGGAGTATGGTGGAGATAAACTGTATTTTTTGTTGCATTCCTTTCGACAGTTCATCAGTCTTTTTCTCTAACCAATTGCTGATCTCCAATCGTTCTGTCCAGTATTTAATCTTTTTGTCTGCTTCCTGTGCTGAAACACTTTTAAGCCCTGCTAGAAATAGCAATTGCTCTCGCACCTTCATTTTCTTGTAAAGGCCACGTTCTTCAGGCAGATAGCCAATGCGTTCCTGCATTTTTGGAGTAAGTTGCTGAGAAAATATAGTAACTGCTCCTTCATCAGGAACAGTTATTCTGACTATCATTCTTATGGTAGTAGTCTTGCCTGCACCGTTTGGGCCAAGAAGGCCAAATATTATCCCTTTTGGAATGCTGAGTGAGAGGTTACTGACAGCGGTAAAATCACCATAACTTTTACTGATACTGCTAAGTCCAACTGCTTCCACTGATTCCTCCATACATATGGCAAACAGTCTCTATCTTGCAAGTATCTGATCACGACTCTTCTTGTTCATCCTCCAAATCAACCACAGGAGAAACTTTCCGAACTATTATTGGAGAGAACGGTTTAACCCTCACCAGAGCGTTTTTGATACTTTCATCATTTTGCAAGATTTCTTGAGAGACATTTTGGCGTAGAAACTCCATAAACCGGCTAAATTCGCGCTGCATTTCATCCATTTTTTCGCGCATATTAAGAATTATCTCTACGCCTGCCAAATTTACGCCAAGATCTCTTGTCAGGTTCAGAATAAGTTCCAGCCTCTCAAGGTCGCTGTCAGTGTAAAATCTTGTGTTACCTTCCGAGCGCGAAGGGGTCAGTAGCCCTTCGCGTTCGTACAACCTGAGTGTCTGTGGATGTATGCTATACGTGTCGGCAACAACACTTATTGTGTAACCTTTAGCTTTCTTGCGTCTTGCATCTTGATCTTGGTTTTTCATACGATTTCAGAGTTCTCAGCAGTATATTTTTATTCCAGACCCATCTCTGTTCGAGGATTTTCCGGGTTCAATTTAGCAAATTCGCGCAGAACAGCCTTCGTATCTTCGCTAATTATCTTTGGAAGAGTAATTTTGACCTCAACATATTGGTCACCGCGTAGCTGGCTACGCAAAGCAGGAATTCCCTTCTCTCGCAACCTAAACTTTTGTCCAGACTGTGTTCCTGGAGGAATGCGAAGTACAGCCTTTCCAGAAATTGTAGGCACTTCTATTTTTGCGCCAAGAGCTGCTTCTGGAACAGTCACTGGCACAGTGCAGTGTATGTTGTCCCCTTTTCGCGTGAAAAAAGAGTGATCACCAACATTTGTAATTATGTAAAGATCGCCAACAGCACCTCCGTGCATCCCAGCGTGTCCTTTTGCTGGAACACGTACACGCGACCCTGTGTCCACACCTGCAGGTATTCTAACTTTAACTGTCTCTGCTTTCTGCAGTGTTCCTACTCCAGAACAGACAGTGCAAACAACTCGACGTTGCCCTGTACCTTGACAATCTGGACAGGCTGTCTTGAACTGAAGCTTTCCTGTTTGGTTGCTCACTTTTCCTGTTCCTTGACATCTGGCACACTGCTGTGTTGAACCCTGATCACCTCTTCCATTGCACCTTGTGCAAGTGTCGCTGCGATTGACTACTATGCTCTTAGTGATGCCATTTACAGCATCTTCGAAAGAAAGCGAGAGAGGATATTCAATGTCAGCTCCTCGTTGTGGCTGTGGTTGGTAGTTGGTAGAGCTGCTGGTACGTGTGCGTTTGGAACCACCTCCAAAAAGCTCTGAAAATATATCCCCAAAGCCACCTCCAAAACCTCCAAAATCACCAAAATTGAAGCCCCCAAAGCCACCCTGCTGCGCTTGTGCAGTGTCGGCAATGTTCTCCGAATATGTGCCATAGCGATCATATATCTCACGTTTTTTGCTATCACTGAGAACTTCAAACGCTTCAGATATTTGCTTGAACTTCTCTTCTGCAGACTTATCGCCTGGATTGACATCTGGGTGATATTTACGAGCAAGCCTTCTGTATGACTTCTTTATCTCATCAGCACTTGCATCACGGGAAACACCCAAAACTTTGTAGTAGTCTTCTTTAGCCATAACCTGATCCAGAGCCTATTTTTAACCACGCTCAACCAACAGTAG
This sequence comes from Blastocatellia bacterium, assembly GCA_016789295.1. Lineage (GTDB taxonomy): Bacteria > Acidobacteriota > Blastocatellia > Chloracidobacteriales > JADJPF01 > JAEUQL01. The sequence goes on from JAEUQL010000062.1 coordinate 8,411, forward strand.
AACTTTGTTGTGAAACCGTCGATTAAGACTATGATTTTAGATTTTTAGCTTAAAGAGGGGCTTTGCAGCCCCTTTAATTTTTCTTGTCATCAACATCAACATACTCAGCATCTATTACATCATCTTCTTTGGCACTATGTGATGAACTGCCAGAAGCACCCGCCGAAGCAGCCTGTCCTTCTTGTGGAGACTGTTTATAGAGTTGCTCGGCTATCTTATGCGAAGCATTCGTTAGCTTATCATAGAGTTCGTCAAGCTCTGCTTTGCTACCGTTCTCTAACTTAGATCTGACTTCAGAGATTATAGACTCTATCTCGCTGACGACTTTTGCATCCAGCTTCTCTTTATTCTCTTTGATAAGTTTCTCTGTAGAATAGGTAAGGCTGTCGAGCTTGTTTTTTGACTCTATCTGTTCACGGCGCTCCTGGTCTTTGGCAGAGTTGGCTTCTGCATCCCTAACCATCTTGTCAATCTCTTCTTTCGACAGTCCAGAACTTGCTGTTATGGTGATCTTCTGCTCACGTCCCGTGCCAAGGTCTTTGGCAGATACATTGACTATACCGTTTGCATCTATGTCGAAAGCCACTTCAACCTGTGGGACGCCACGTGGAGCAGGTGGGATTCCTATGAGATGGAATTTGCCCAGCGTGCGATTGTCACGTGCCATAGGTCTTTCACCTTGCAAAACGTGCACTTCTACTGAAGTCTGATTGTCAGACGCTGTTGAAAATATCTCACTCTTACGAGTTGGGATTGTAGTGTTACGATCTATCAATTTGGTAAAGACTCCACCCAGTGTCTCTATGCCAAGAGACAGTGGTGTGACGTCGAGCAGAAGCAGGTCTTTGACATCACCAGCAAGCACACCAGCTTGTACAGCAGCACCTATGGCCACTACTTCGTCTGGATTGACCCCTCTGTGTGGCTCTTTGCCAAAAAAGTCTTTAACCATCTGTTGTATTTTTGGTATACGTGTTGAACCACCTACTAGTACAACTTCATCTATCTGGCTGGCTTTCAAGCCTGCATCGGAGAGTGCCATTTCGCAAGGTTTGAGAGTACGACGCAGTATATCATCTACCAAAGATTCAAACTTAGATCTTGTAAGCTTCATTACAAGGTGTTTTGGCCCTGACTGGTCTGCGGTAATAAACGGCAGATTGATCTCTGTCTCCATTGTTGAAGAGAGTTCGATCTTTGCCTTTTCTGCAGCCTCTTTCAGACGCTGTAGAGCCATCTTGTCGCCTGAAAGGTCTATGCCTTGGTCTTTTTTAAACTCTTCAGTGATCCATTTCATCAACCGTTCGTCTATGTCGTCACCACCCAAGTGGGTATCACCATTTGTTGATTTAACTTCAACAACTCCTTCTCCAACTTCGAGTATGGATATGTCAAAAGTACCACCACCAAAGTCAAAGACTGCTATAGTTTCGTCCTTTTTCTTATCTAGACCATAAGCAAGTGCTGCGGCTGTAGGCTCGTTTACTATCCTCATCACCTCAAGCCCAGCTATCTTTCCAGCATCTTTTGTTGCCTGTCTTTGAGAGTCATTGAAGTATGCAGGTACTGTAATAACAGCTTTCTCAACCTTCTGACCCAGATAATCTTCTGCAGCCTGCTTCAATTTCTGCAAGATCCTTGCTGAAATCTCTGGAGGTGAATACTCTTTGTCTCCAGCTACTACTCTGCAATCACCATTAGAAGCCGATTTGACTGTGTAAGGAACTTGACGGATCTCGTCGCCAACCTCATTGTAGCGACGACCCATAAATCTTTTGATTGAGTATATTGTGTTTTCTGGATTGGTTACGGCTTGACGCTTTGCCAACTGTCCTACCAACTGCTGTGAGTCCTTTGTGAAAGCAACTACTGATGGTGTTGTTCTTGCTCCTTCCGAGTTTGCGATCACTACAGGAGAGCCACCTTCCATAATTGCTACTACTGAATTTGTAGTCCCTAAATCTATACCTATTATCTTGCTCATGCTTGCCTCCAAGATGCAGACATATCTATCTGCCTTCAAATCCTTTTTGAACTTAGTCTTAAAACTTCCTTAAATCTGCTCTTGTACAAATCTTTCTATAAAATTGTAACTCTATTATTGAAGTTATAATCTAACCCAACTTCGAGGCCAGTATAATTGTTGAGTCTATTACTGTCAAGTTTTTTGTAGGAAGAATTATAAGCATGAATAGAAACTCTTGCCGAGCCTACCGATCAAGCCTGCTAGTTAGTAAGGAGAGAGTAAGATTTTGTGAAAGGTTCAACCCGTAACTTCAGTGGAAGCTCTTTCAGTTTCTTCGATAATCTGTTCTGGAAGTTTCTCCTCCGGAGCCGTTCTTGTTCGGTTGTAGAATGACGAGCTTAGATACTTGCGGAAGATAAAGCTGAGTAAGATTTTGCCACAAGCCATCACTGGAGCAGCTAAAACTATTCCAAGTATCCCAAAAAGATGGTGACCAACTATAACTCCTGCCAGCACAAGGAAAGGGTGGAGTTCTAGCTTGTCTCCAAGAATTCTGGGGGTTAGAAGAAAGCCTTCGGTGGCCTGAACTATTGGGTAGATAGCTATAATTGCTATTATACGCCACCACTCAGGATTATCGAGTGCAGAAAACAAGATAACAAGAACTGCGGCTGAACCGGTTCCAAAATATGGGATCAGATGGCCAAAGCCTGATAATATTCCAAGTGTCAATCCCATCGGCACACCTAGCAAAAGAAAGCCTATTACATAAAGAAATGACATTGCCAAACAGACCAGAAGTTGGCCACGCACAAAGTTTCTCAGTGCCACATCTACCTGTCTGAAGAAATCAGAGACTATTTCACGGTTTCTTGGTGGTACGGCTTCACCCAAGAGGCCAGTAAGTAGTTTGAAATCTACCAGTATGTAGTAGACAAAGAGTGGGATCAGTATCAAGTTTAGAATGCTTGCTGTAAGGCTCCCTATCTGACCGACAGCATTTTTTACAAATGTCCCTATTGGAGCAGTTACAGCACTTGGGTCGTGCATAAATTCGTCTACCTGCTGAGAAATTTGTTGATAGAGAGATGGATTTCTCACCTCCAGATATGCAAGCCTACCTTGTATCCAGTTTCCTGCAGCCTTCAACTTTTCTGGCAGACCATCAATTATGTCTGATAGTTGAAACCAAAAGCTAGGAACAAGAAAGAGCAGAATAGCAATAAGCAGCAGTCCAGCAAGAAAGATAGATAGGATTGATGATTGACTACGTGACAACTTGCGCTTTTCAAAAACTTCTACCAAAGGCTCTAAAAGATAAGCAATCCAGAGGGAGATAAGAAGCGGGATAAAGAGTGGAGCAATAATATCCCTAACTCTCTCTAAAGCTTCTATAAAAGCATAGCCAAGTATGAGAGTAGCTAAAGATGTCACTATTAGTGGTAGCAGTTTTGG
>JAEUQL010000630.1 GCA_016789295.1 Blastocatellia bacterium
GCATAGGCTTCACGACGGAACCGCTCAACGGCTACTGAGTCATTGGTAAATTTCTTGTGCAGTATCTTTATTGCTACCATCATGTCGAGTTTGACGTGACGGGCACGATAGACTACGCCTGTTCCACCTTCACCAATTTCGGCTTCTATCCGGTACTTATTGTCGATAACTCGACCTATAAGTGCTTCTTTGGGATCTTTTATCAGCTTTCGACCGTGTATTGGGCAGTAGGCAATATTCTTTTTGTCGTAAAACTTATTGCATTGTGTACAAAACATCTGTTGTCCGTAGAGATGAGTTCAGTGGCTATTATCTGCTTATCTTTTAATGGTTGCAAGTCATTTGCAGGTGTAAAAGGTAATCTTATTTTCAGACTTTTTGCAGATACAGAAAGCAAAATCGTCCAATTTCTGCTAAATTGCAAGCGGGGTGGTTTATGAAGCTTGTTGGAAAAATATTCCTGCTTTTTACAATATCGACTACAGTAGAGATATATCTACTGCTCCAACTTACCAGAATGACCAACATCTGGGTAACTCTATTTTTAACTATAGTTTCTGGGATGCTTGGTGCGTATCTGGTCAAGAGGGAAGGACTCAAGGCATTTCATCAGCTTGGGTCTGTTATGAGATTTGAGCAAGAGCCAGCTTCAACCATCATAGACAGTGCACTTGTGCTTGTTGGTGCAGCTTTTCTAATAACACCAGGAGTTATTACAGACCTAATAGGAATAGTCTTGATGTTTGCTTCTATCAGACGTCCAATAGGAGCTTATCTACAGAGACGAATACTTGGTGCTTTAGAGAAAAAGATAAGCCAAGGAGGTTTTGTTTTTACCTCTTCACGTTTTTCTACAACTCCTTTTCACAAAGATAGAGGTTCTGTAATAGATATAGAGGTTGATAAGTAATGAACAGCAGAAAAATTTCACAAGAAATATTGAATGTAGTGATGCAGTCTTTCGCCGAATATGCGTTTGTACACACTCCAGAGCAATTGCAGAACCTCTTAAACGACCCAGATACCGATACACTCTTTCTAAATGAACTTAGAGAGGATATTGTTGAAATACTGAGTAACTCAGAATGAGGGAAAAGAAGATGAGTTCTAGATCTTTTGGAAAAGTAGGGAAAAAAGTTCTTGTTTTGATCGGTTCACTTTTTGTAGGACTTGGAGTTTTGGGTGTCTTTCTTCCATTACTTCCAGGCACACCATTTTTTCTACTGGCGGCTGCCTGCTATGCCAAAAGCTCCCCACAATTTCATAACTGGCTACTCAACCACAAAATTGTTGGGCATTATGTTAGGGATTATCATGAAAAAGGTGGAATGAGACTAAAAGCAAAACTCCAAGCATTGCTGCTATTGTGGCTCTCTATAATAGTTAGCTACTTCTTCCTTGCTAAAATAGTTCTACTGAAGATTGTAATGCTACTGGTTGCCACAGGTGTAACATTGCTAATACTATCAATTAAGACTATAAGAGAGGATAATTAAGTTATCGAATACGCAACATCAGAGCTTTTTTTCCACTGCGCTGCCATCTAAATTCCTCTATCCAATTAATTAACAGTGCTATGGTGCTAAAAAACATCCCAGAAAAGAGAGCCGACAAAGGGCCACCAAAAAGAGAGACTACAGTAAGCACTAAAAAAGTTTCGTCTGTGTTGGGTGCTATCATCCAGAAGAAAAAGAATATAACTCCAACTATTAGACCCGAAACTGTCCCAAGCTTCATTAAGCCTGTAAATACACCAACTACTGCCTCTCTGGTAATTTTTACAAATGTTTCTTCTCTTAACTTCATTACCTTAAGAGCAGAATCTTCACACCTGTTGCACCAGTTAGTAGCAACATCAAACATGTCTGACTGATGACAGACATCACACCTCAGAATTCTATACTCTTTATTGATTTGAAAATTCTTCATATGAAGTACTCACCTGCATCTGCGTTCAATAGCTTCTCTGTAAAGCTGTTCAGTGCGTGCTATCTGACGACGACGTAGAAATCGCTCTTCTATAATCTCTCTTGCAGCAGCTACCAGTCTATCAGCAAATGCTGGCTGGCTGAGCAGCAGGTCTAACTTTTCTGCAAGTTCTTTACTATCTCCTACCGAGAAAAGAACCCCGGTCTTTCCATCTTCAATGATCTCAGCCAACCCGCCAACATTTGAGGCTATTACTACACGGCCAGATGCCATAGCCTCAAGACAGACTATTGAAAAAGCTTCATTTTCAGAAGGTATCACTACTATATCAACTGCACTGTAAAGTTCGGCTATATTCTTAACATATCCCAAAAACTCTACCCTATCTGATAAACCAGCTTCTGCTATGAGACTCCTCAGATATGATGTGTAACTGCTACCTCCATGCTCTTGCCCTGCAAAAACTACGTGGAGGTTGAGCCAACGGTCTTTGAGAAGGCTCAATGCTTCAATTAAAACTTTCTGCCCCTTACCTGGCGAGATCTGATTCACGACCCCTACTACGGTGCACCCATCTTTCCAACCATATTGATTGCGTAGCTTCTTCCGTGTTGCATCT
>JAEUQL010000631.1 GCA_016789295.1 Blastocatellia bacterium
GAGCGTAAAGTCTGGTGCTCTGTCTCCAACCTTTACCGATCCAGTCAAGGTTGCTTGCTGCTGAGCACTACAAAGAAAGGTTGTTGCAGCAACAAGGAGCAATGTAGCTATCCAAGTTTTCATAGGTCTATTCCTGTTTTTAGAGAGTAGGCTTAAAATGTAAAAAATTTTTAGGCCATTTCTAGAATAGAACCCGCTTGGTAAGCAATTTATTTCCAGTTAACTATGAGCAGTTATGATTTTTCTGCAAAAAATTTTGCAAGCAGACTGCCTATCTCTTTTGGTCGCTCTTCTTGAAGAAAATGGCCACAGTCTTTCAATACTTCTACTTTAGCTTGTGGAAGATCTTTCTGTACACGCTTCATGGTTTTGGCAATGTCTGGGAGAATACGATCACGTTCTCCATATATAATCTGTATAGGAATCTTCAGGTTAGGAAGCTTTTCAGCTATCTCTTGCAATCCTTTTGGATTTAGCCCATATCCAGCTTTGAGTAGTGCTTGACGTGACCCTGCGTCTTGAAAAGGAGCCTGTACAGCTTTTACTACTTCGTCTGTTAAGAAGTTTGAATCGCTTAAGCCAATTCTCATAGCTAGTTTTAAACCTGGCTGACTGGATAAAAAAGAAGATACAAGAGGTAATCGACAACCAACAACAAATGCAACTGCTGCCCAGGAAAGCTCTGGATATACTAGAGTATTCAAAAGAGCTAGTTTAGTTACTCTGTCAGGATTGTTACAAGCCCAGTGGAGTCCAACAGGGCCTCCGAGGTCGTGTACAGCCAAAGCGAGCTTATCTATCTTCAGAGCTTGCAAAAAACCATCCAAAATACGATTGTAGAAGCGAAAGCTATAAGAGATGTCCGTAGGTTTGTCTGAAAGACCAAAACCTGGAAGATCAATGGCTATAACCCTGTTCTTCTTGCCAATCTCTGTAATTATATTTCTCCATAAAAAAGACGATGTTGGCCAACCATGCAGCAGCAGTACTGGGTCACCAGAACCAACTTCTAAATAATGAAGTCTTAAAGATTCAACAGTAACAAAATTTCCTAGATCTTTTTTAGACATATAAAATTGCCTCTAGCACTAAAAGCTAAAAATATTAACTTAGTTTGAAACTATTGGAAAAGAGAGCTTAAATACTACCCAACCATCTTCATTCTTCCAATTGATAGAACCGCCATTGGCTTCTACATATTGACGAGAGATGTACAGCCCTAAGCCTAAACTTTCTGGTTTTGTTGAAAAGAAAGGCTTAAACATCCTCTCTCCAACACCACTCTCTATCTCTGCTCCATTATTCTTTACTTGCACCACCGCCAAACCAGAAGTATCAAAAGTAGATACATCAACGATTGGAGTTTCTGACTCCAGTGCTGAAAAGAGAGCATTATCAATAATTGCTAGCAAAGCTTGGGCGATCTGGTTTGAATTACCTCTACATTCCAGTTTCTTTTCTGAAAGAAAAAGGTTGGCTGAAAGCTTCAGCCTTTTAGGAAGAAAATCAGCTACAGTAACTGTATCTTGAACTAAAGAGTTGAGACTAAAAACTTCGTCAGCACTGCTATTTTTTATAAAAAGTTGCAGTGCACGAAGCCGCTCTATCATACGCTTTGCACCTGTCTGTACTGTGTCAAGGCGTTTCTTTATCTTTGCATCTTCTGCTATAGAACTCATCTGTAAAAGTTCTATATTACCACTTATCGATGTAAGAGGATTGTTCAAGTCATGAACCAGTGTTGGTATTATCGAACCAAGTAGGAAGGTTTTGCTGTGCAAAAGTAGTTCTTGACTTAAACTTTCTGTATCTCTACTCATCGCCCCACCTCACAAAACTAGAGTTTCAGTTTCCAACAAGTATCAAGCAGTTTCTGCCTTGTGGCAGACAGATCGCAAGCCTTCTCGATCCTCATCGCTTCACGCATCTTGTTACTGAGTGTTTGGAGTTCATCAGCCATCTGGTGAGCTTGCATAACGTAGAAGTTAACAGCCATTAAGTGAGTATCTGAAAGATGTGGAGCGTAGGAACTTTGAGAGCGATAGTAGGCATAAGTCTCATTAATTTCAGCAATAATTGCAGCACAACGACTCAGAAGCTCTCTAGCTGTGCGCATATCTACATCTGCATCTAGAAAAGTGTTGAGAAGTGCTTCCCGTTCCCAAGCAGAAATAACCAACCTAGACCCTTGCAACTCTATCACCTGTATAGCATTTGGTCGCAAACTATTCGCCATAGTTTTCAACTGCTCTCTCAACCACTGCTCACGCTCTTGCAGCTTGTTGCTAAGATAGTCTTCATCTAGAAGGCTGCTGCTGGCTTCTGATGGAGTCTGCTCTCCTGCATAAGCTGAGGAGGTTATGGCTCTGTCCAACATCTCTTTTATCTGAACAAAAGTTTGGAGTCTTTGAGTATTCTGTCCATAGTCTGTACTGAGTAAGTCCCCTGCATTTGCACTCAACTCTAAGGCACTTTCGAAAGTTATCTCTCCACCACTTATTGTTCCTATTGGTTTTCCTGTGTCTATCAAATGTTGGCTAAATTGAC
>JAEUQL010000632.1:0-2266 GCA_016789295.1 Blastocatellia bacterium
CACTTGCAAACCAACTCTTTAAGATAGAACGAGATGCTCTTTATGAAGCTATCAAAAACGCTCCAGAGATACTATTTGTTTGTGGATCGGGTAATGAAAATAATGATGCAAACTTTTCAGAGTATATCCCTGCAACTTTTGATCTTCCAAACATTATTACTATTGGTGCTGTCGATGGCGAGGGAAAAAAGACCTCCTTTACTACTCAGGGCAAGAGTGTAGACTTCTATGCTAGTGGCTATGAAGTAGAAAGCTTCGTTCCAGGCGGAGATAAAATGCGATTTTCGGGAACTTCTATGGCCTCTCCACAAGTAGCTAATTTAGCAGCTAAGTTGCTTGCGGTTGATCCTAAACTCTCAGTCAGAGATCTAATAGAGTTAATTGGTAAAGGATCAGACCCGTCAACTGAAGATCCAAATATAAAACTTATAAATCCGAAAAAGACATTAGGTTTGTTGAAAAGCAGATAGGTCCTACTTATCTTCTATGGAAAGGAAGGTGCATACCAGTTATGCACCTACTTTCTCTTTTTCGGACTTTAAGTTGAAGGAGAGAAAGCCATGATTGAGAGCCACTTCATCTTTGCACAACACTCACAGTGCCACGACTATTGCAGCAAGATTCCCGGAAAAGATTTCGTTCTTCCTTTCTGTAACCATACAAAACTTACTGGAAACAGAGTAACTCGTGGTCTCATAAAAGATATCTCAATCAACAACCATCCTTCGCGCCTCTCTGTACGCTGGATTACAAGAGGCAGCTATACCTATCAAGTTGATGGTAGAAGCTTTAATCTCGATACAAATAAGTTTCTTATAATCAACGACGGTCAACACTATAACTCTTTCTCTGCCAGAGATGTAGAGACTGAGTCAGTGAATGTCTCTTTTAATAAAAAGACCTTTATTGATGTGCTAAATAAGTTTAACCAGCCTCAAGAACGGCTCCTCGATAACCCTTCTCCTGTTCAGACAGACGAAGCTTTTACCTTCTTTGTAAGTACTTACCGAATTGAAGGAGTGCTAGGTCAACTACTTGAAAAAGTTGTCAAAATGACCAGCTACTCTTCGGTAACTACTTTCGCTCTGCAAGAAACGCTCTACTCTCTGATGGAAGAGATTATAAAAGAACAGAAAAAACTCAGACAAGATATGAATAGAACAGGTTGCGTCAAACGTAGCACCCAAGAAGAACTCTATAAACGCATCTCCATTGCAAAACAGTATATTGAAGCAAATCTAGATCGACCCATCAACCTTGAAGATATAGCTACTACAGCTTGCCTCTCTCCTTATCACTTCTTGAGAACTTTCAAATCCGTCTTTGGACTCTCTCCTCATCAGTACTTGCTGCAGTTACGCTTGCAAAGAGCAGAGAAGTTTTTGACTACAGGATCGCATTCATTAACACAGGTTGCTCTCAACTGTGGATTTACCGATCTTAGTGCTTTCAGTAAAGCTTTTAAGAAACGCTATGGTATTGCTCCAAGTAGCATTCACAGCAAACACAGTAGCCTGGTTATTAACTAAATAGAATATTGCTTATTTCTCTGCGTCCATTTTAGTAGCTTACTGCTAAACTTTGTCCTTTTAATAGATAGTTCATATCAACTAAACTCATACGTTGCTAACTGTAAGAATAGTGCTTATAAAAAGCTTCTCTTACAGTTATTCTTGCTTATTTCTCTTACAGACTTGGTTATCAACCCAAGATTAAAATTATTAACTCTTTACATAGAACTGTCTGCATAGAAAGGAGAAAGTTATGTCCCGCAAACCAATGCCAGATGTTCTAGTTATCCTGCCTGGAATTATGGGAAGCGTCCTTCAAAAGGATGGTCAAGACCGTTGGGCGGTTTCAAGTGGGGCTGTACGTCGTGCTATTTGGACTTTGGGTAAGAGTATCAAAGACCTCGCTCTCGAAGATGACTCCAGTACAGAAGATCTCCTTGATGATGGTGTTACTGCCCCACGACTGATTGAAGATGTTCACTTGATTCCTGGTTTTTGGAAGATTGATGGCTATACAAAACTTGTAAGCGAGATTAAAGATAGATTCAAAGTTACAGAAGAGCAGAATCTATTCAAATTTCCTTACGATTGGCGGCGAGACAATAGAGCTGCTGCACACAGACTTGCGCGTTTGAGCAGAACTTGGCTCGAAGCTTGGCGCAAAGAGTCAGGAAACCAGAGCGCAAAGCTTATACTGATTGCCCATTCAATGGGTGGAATAATCTCTCGCTACTTTCTGGAAGTTCTTGAAGGTT
>JAEUQL010000632.1:2276-2546 GCA_016789295.1 Blastocatellia bacterium
TTGGCGCGATACAACAGCCCTTATCACTTTCGGTACTCCTTACCGAGGCTCGCTCAAGATCTTTGACTTTGTTGTAAATGGCTTAAAACCAGGCATTGGCCCAATCTCTGTCGATCTTTCAAGCCTTCTGCGCTCTTTTACCTCTGCTTACCAACTACTTCCAACTTTTGCCTGCTATGACCCAACTGGAAAGTTTGATTACCTTCATATAGACAAAGCCGTAAACGTTCCAAATCTTGATCTGAAGAGGGCTGCAGAAGCTCTCAAGTT
>JAEUQL010000633.1 GCA_016789295.1 Blastocatellia bacterium
TGATTTATCTTCTTTACGATGTTAAGTTCATCGTGACTGTTGCAAATAATCACAGATATGTAGTTAACGACGATCCAATTAAAAACAATAATTTTGACTCTTTTTAAGAATGTAACCAAGTTCTTCGAGTTTGGTTAAAATCTTTTTCGCACTTTCTTCTATAGTCTCTACAGAAGAGTCAATAACTACTTCAGGATTTAGCGGCTCTTCATATGGGTCGGAAACACCTGTAAAGACAGGGATTTCACCTGCTATTGCTTTTGCATAAAGCCCTTTAACGTCGCGCTCTATACATACTTCCAGAGGGCACTTGACGAAAACTTCAACAAAATCCCCTATGGTCTTTCTCACTTCGTCGCGAATCTCACGGTAAGGTGAAATTGCAGCAGAGATGGCTACTACACCATTGCGAGAGAGTAAGTGACAGACAAAACCGATACGACGAATGTTTGTATCGCGGTCTTCTTTTGAAAAACCCAAGCCTTTACTGAGGTTTGTTCTAACAACATCGCCATCAAGAACCTCTACCTTGTGCCCACGCTCGCGCAACTCTTGCTCTATTACAGCAGAAAGCGTACTTTTGCCAGCACCAGAAAGTCCCGTAAACCAGAGTGTGAAACCTTTTTCCATCTTCTTTGAGCTTGAACCTCCAATATCTATTCGGTAAATTGGCCAGTGTACAATAAAAGAGCTACTAAGTGAACAGAGTTTGGGAGTGTGTATCCGTAGCTTGTCTTTGATTCTTGAACGAAGATTCTTGAGCGAATTTAGTTGAGGCAGCAATATAAAGGGCTGCTCTTTTGTAAAACGTGTGATTAGGAATTTTTGAACAGCCCAGAATTTTAATTCTTTTTGTCAAGGTTTAGGTCATTGTCTATTCTGACCTGAAGACGCATACCAGCAAAAAGCTCGATGTCTTGTCCTTTGGAAAGCAGTATACTTCCAAGTCCAACACCAGCACCTATTGCACCACCAGCTATTGCACCACCACCACTCACAGCTCCAATGACTGCACCTACACCAGCAGTTGTACCAACTGTTACAGGAACATTTCCAGATTTCCGCTTGTTCTGTATTTTACCTTCACCTTCTTCTTCTACTACATCATCGCGCCTGTCAGCTATTGATACAAGTGTTCCAGTGAATTTGAAGGTTTCGCCAGTTTCAAGAACCAGTTCATCAAAACCTATAGTGATCGTTCCATTAGTCCGGTTCCTTTTTGCAGGTTGTGCGTTAATAACGTGACATTTTACATAAGCACTCTTCGGTATTATCATGCGCCCATCAATCAGCAGAGGTTCAGATAGCGGAGCAATAAACTCATCTCCCTTCTTGGAAGTCTTTGAGCTGAGTGAGCTATCTAGCCGAAGTTCCATCATCGAGCCTTTTGGCACAAAATTACCCGTTGCAACAGTAGTCTCTTTAACAGGTCTGCTCGCCGTAGAGCTGTTTCGTGAAGGCTCATTGATACTTCCTGAACTTGCTGGACTGTTTGAACGTACACGTCCAGACTGTGCAGTAGAAGTACCAGAAAAGACAATTACTATCAATAGAGTGGATAAGAAATATAAGACCTTTTGCATAATCACCTCTATATCTATACAGAAACAGAATAAATTACAAAAACTTTAACACAGAAATCAAAGGCTAGACCATTAGATGTAGAGATAAAACGGTTAAGAGTTAGGATGTTTCTCTTGGAATCGAGTAAAAAGAAATACTTCTTAAAAGTTAAGCGCTGGTCGATCTCAATCTAATAGTAACAGATCAGAGTCTTTCTAACCTTAATGCTAAACTTTACAAACGTCAGAATAGAGCACTGCCATACTTAAAAACCGGTCTAATGGATTTTGATCGCTCAAGTAACACCATCTTGAGCTAATATTCATTGGTAGTAGGTATGAATATAAATAGACTAACCAATCAACTTTGAAGAAATGTAGTGACTTAACCAGTTTTCACACCCCAAATGCTTCATAATGACTACTTTTGTTATCAAAGACGATATAGTTTATAGCCCAAATATGCGTGTAGATCGCCTTATCAAGCTTTTCTGACAAATATATTCAGCATAAACGTAAAACTTATATTGACACTAGAAACCATTTTTTATATTATCCGCACTGGGTGAGGGTTTAATATCTTCCCTATCAGGAAGACATCTCTTATTTGATTCTCTCCTCACTACAGTTTGGGCAACCAAAAATAGAGAATCAATAAACAACAAAAGGTACACTTTATACTTGCACAAACCTTAGAGCTTCTAAGGTCATAAGTAATAAAGTTGTTCCCTATATAAACTCAAATACAAACTATAACTTCTTCAGTGTTTCATATGCTTGCTGTGCATTTTTGAAGCAAGTGCTGATATGTTCTGTTGTTGTATTGGCATACGAAACTAACACTTGGAGCAGTTTAGTATATTGCAGTAATACAGAGCTACAACCTAAACTGAGGTGAAAGTTGTAGATCGGGTAGGGTGTACTTGAAACTAGTAGTTAAAAGTGTCCATTTTCTTTGCACTAGTTCAATCAATTTTAATAAGG
>JAEUQL010000634.1 GCA_016789295.1 Blastocatellia bacterium
CAATTTAATTTCAATTTACCTATTGGCCTTGGCATCAAGCCCCTTATTCGTGCCGCCTGATTTATGACCACGTCTCATTTAGCTAACTATTTTAGGATGGCTGTTCGAAAAATTCCTTCTCTCTCAGTACTAGAATCTCTCCTGATTGTCTATTTGTCCGATTTTGCTACATAATTCCTCTTTCTAACTACGTAGACTTATCGGACTCTATTATGTCAAATAAAAAGAATATAAAAGCGAAAAAGACTCTGTTGAAAACAGACCGAAAAGCTAGAAAGTGGAGTTTCAAGAAGATATTTCTTCTTGTAGCAGCTTTGGGGCTTCTCTATTTTGGCATTGAGTACCTTCTTCTTCCCACAGGAAAAGACCTAAAAGAGACCAACCCTAAAACTACAGCAATGATCGAGGCTCGTCTTGAGCAAGCAAAAGCAGCCGGACGTGAAGAAGTAAAACAACAGATTTGGGTTCCTATAGACAAGATTTCAAACAATCTTGTCAGAGCAGTACTTGCAGGAGAAGATGCAAGATTTTTTAGCCACAACGGTTTTGATACAGAAGCAATAAAAAAAGCTATAGAGCACGATTGGAAAGAAGGTCGTTTTGCAAGAGGTGCTTCTACAGTTACTCAACAACTAGCCAAGAATCTCTACCTGTCAGAGTCCAAAAACCCACTCAGAAAGTTGAAAGAGGCCATTATTACACGACGTCTTGAAGAAAACTTGAGTAAGAAAAGAATACTTGAGATATATCTGAATGTAATTGAGTGGGGAGATGGAATTTATGGGGCTGAAGCTGCATCAAAAAACTACTTTGGCAAATCAGCCTCTCAGCTTTCTGCAAACGATGCTGCATTTCTGGCAGCAATGATCCCAAATCCAAGAACCGTCTACAACCCAAAGAAAAATCCAAAGCGAGTTACAAGAAGACAGAAGTTGCTGCTTAAAAGGATGAGAGCTGTCAATTTGCCGAAAGGATGGTAAAAAAAAACGGCACTGCAGTCGTGGGAGACCCCGCAGTGCCGAACCTAGTAGCGATTACTGTCCTCACCCCAGTAATCACTTAGAGAATCTAGTGATGGCTTCATCACTAAATCTCTTGCCCCACAGAGATCCTAAACAAGATTCGTGCCAGATATCCAGAATAAACTCCAAAAAGATTCCGGCTAGCAGTTAACTATAAGAAATATATGGACTTCTTTTATAAAGATAGTCCAACCAAGAAGCAGAGTAGCATAATAGTCCAACACTGCAACTATGTAAAAACTCTCAGACAGGTGTGTAGGAATTTCATATCTTTGAAAGAAATCCTTTCCTTCATAACGCAACTAGCTTGCAGATCTACCCGATAATTTTGTCAAAACCTTGGTACGTAAGACTTCAACTATCCCACAAACTTTCAAAACTTTAACGACGGAGTTTAATGATGGAGATAAAACCAAGCTATCAGACGCAGATGAGCAACGTTTCATCCGAAACAGAGTCAACAAACAGTCCACAACCTACAACATCAAACCCAGAAGAGTTTAAGTCTGACTACAAAGAAGCTCTTGAAGCTGCACTCAGTCAAGCAAAAGCCAAGACTGGGGAACATATGATCTACACAGGCTTTCTCAAAACTCAACTCTCCACAGGCAGCTATCCTGCTGCTTCAACAGAAGCAGAAAACTCTAATGACACTCCGTCTGATATATCTGTTGGCTCCCAGCCGACATATGTGTCCACTCAGTCTAGTGTAAACTATGCCGCCGAAACTGCGCTTATTCAATCGAACATACAGAAAGAAGAACAGTTAGCAGCAGCCAACGAGGCCGCCGAAAAGGAGCTACTACTTACTCACCAAGCCGAAGAAGAGGCTCTAGCCATAAAACACGAGCAAGAAGAGAAGGCTTTTGCTGCTGCCAATAGAGCTGCTGAAGCCGAGCTAAGAAAAACCAACCAAGCTGCAGCCGATGCTCTTTATGCAGAAAATATTAAAAAAGAGGCTCAGTTGGCCGCTTCTCATCGTAGTGAACTTGACCAGTTGATAGATCAAAATCTACAGACAGAAAAAGACTTTTCAGCCTTCAACCGTGCTCAAGAAGACACCCAGATACAAGCCCACGTTGCGGCTGAGGAAGCACTAAGAGCTAAACATGCACAAGATGAACAGCTACTAGTTTCTGCAAATCGTGCCAAACAAGAAGCCCAGGCGCGTTCAAACCGTCTTGCCGAGGCAGAGTTTGCTATAAATAATCGAACTTCTGAAAAAACTCTGAGAGAAGATAACTCGAAAGCTCTTGAAGCTTTCAAGCAAGAAAATCTAGCCAAAGAGGCTGAAATGGCTTCTCAAAACCGTGCTGCCGAAGAAGCAGAGACAGATCCAGAAAAGCGTGCTCTACTGGAAACAACTAACCGTGAACAAGAAGGCATTTTTGCTGAAGCCAACCGTACAGCCGAAAGTAGCCTTGCAGCTACACACCTTGAAGCAGAAAACCATCTTTACGAAAGTAACCTGCAGAAAGAAGCTGAACTACTCAACAAAAATAGGACTGGCGAAGAAGCAGAGA
>JAEUQL010000635.1 GCA_016789295.1 Blastocatellia bacterium
TTTTAGTGATGTCAAGACCGATAAAGCCATTGCTCTAAGCTCAATCTTTGATTACTTTGGTGCTCTTCAATATAAAGAGCAGTTTTTTATCATTGATGCTTGCAGAAATATTCTTGATTGGAAAAAAAGGTTCAGAATAGGTCAATTACCTGCTGTTGAAGAGATAGATCCTAACAAACCCATAGTCTCTCAGTATAAACTTTTTGCTACTTCTCCAAGAACGAAGGCTGTTGATCTTGGTGAACATGGAGCTTTTACAAAAGCTCTTCTCGATGGGTTGAAAGGTGAAGGCACGGCTAAGAGCTATGACGAAGAAGGTGAGAAATATATAGTCTCAGTCGATAGGCTCTTTAAGTATGTTGAAAAGAAAGTCCTTGAACGCAAGCTCAATGTCTCAAAAGACGAAAACAATCCAATCTATCAGCAACCAAGAATCGCATTTGATGGAAATCTTGAGTTTCCACGTCTGGCGGAAATAGACTCTTCCGAAGTCTCTAATCAACAACTTAGTGTTGCTATTAAAACTACACCTATTCCAAGTAATACAGAGTTGGTTCTCCTTAGTCAAAATGGTGAAGTGAGTGAAGCTGTTAGTCCAATAGAGTCAAAACTTGTCACACTTGAAGACCTCAAACCAATGAGATATACAGTCAAACTCACTGCTCCTAACTATACTTCCAATCCTAAAAGAAAATCTGTTGAACTTTATGAACCGCAACGGATAGAAATTGCTTTGGAGAAGAAAGCTTCAGAAATCAAAGCTACTTCAATTGTTTCTTCTACTGATCATACCGACCAACCTGTTACTAAAAGTATGGGGCATATTGGCCTTTCAAAGATTTATGACATTCTCTTTGATAGACCTGCTAATAAATTCATAAAACCTGTTATCTCTTTCAAGCCTTCTGATCTTTCTGAAGTTAAAGACGAAGAGATAGATGAAGTTAAAGATAAAGATATAGAGATTGGCAACCCCAAGTTAACAATCCGATCTGCTGACCCAACCTTGCCTTTGGAAGTAATAGACAGTAAAGGAGAAGTTTTAGGGTATGACACGGAAGAGATAGTACTTTCTGACATTAAAACAGGCTCTTATTATGCACAGCTCTTTACACCAGAAGACAAGATGACCCAACAGTTGATAGATTGGGATGATGAGAGTCATACTGTTGAACTGGTTGCCCCTTTGGAGCCGTATACTAGTTTGACAAAAACAATTATTGAGGAGATCGGCCTTAAAGTTCACAAAAATTCTACAGTTGAGCTTTCCGAAAAGCTTCCATATGTTGCAAGTGTCAAACTCTCTACTATTCTTGCTTTCGCTGCTGTTGCAAAGAATTTTCCTTCGCTTGGTTGGGGCAATCGCCTTGCCAACATTGGTCTTAAATCTTTTAGTGAAATAACCAAACTGCCATCAAAAAGCGGCTTACATATCATAATTGCTACAGAATTTGTTGAAGAGAAAGAAGCGGCTGGCTATCTTGCCAACATCGAGACAAGACTTTGGAAAATAGACGAGTCTGTTACAGAACCTTCTCACTTTTCTACTGTTAAAGCCTTTCCATCAATAGCAGAGCTTGCCTTTGCTGCCGATGCTGGTGCTTACTACTTTTCAATAGAGATTAAGGAAGAGCGTCCGGTTATTTTTCGGCTTAACCTCTTTGATGATCGTTTGACAATATTGGTCATCCATCAACATCCAGAGGGCAAAATCCAGGCTTTCCAATATTGCCTCGACCCAGAAGCAGATGATCTGCAAAACCCAACCTTGATGCGTCGATTGGAAGTGCTTCAAAGAGCTTCTCTCAATAACACAAAAAGACATACAGAAAAGAATGTCCGGGAATTAGTGGAGGAAAAAAGCCCTATAGCACTTTGTCTAAATGCCTACCTTCTGCTCTATCTCAAAAAGACGGAAGATGTAAAACCAATAGTCGATAGTCTAATCAAGGCTCTTCCAGCTTTACCCGATAGTCATGTTTTGCACGCTGAGTATTTACAGAGGACAAAGAAAGAGAAAGAAGCCAAGCAAGCTTATCTCAGAGCCTTAGATTTTGGGCTACCTGTCTTTTTAGAAGGTCTTGAAATGCTCTACTTTTATGTCAAAAAGACTAAACTTGAGCATCGACAAGTAGATTTCCTGAAGAGAGTCTATGATCGTAGAGTCAAAAATGCTTTATGGACAATCTGGGAACCTGGAACCGACAGCCTTAAGCCTGGAAAGAGAATAGAAGACCAGATAGGCGACTCTACAACCCTTGTTATCAATACTCAAAACATCACGGCCACCGGTGGAAGCAGCATTCATAATGCTGTCCAGATTCAAGGTTCGAATGTCATCGAGACTTTGATAGTAGGTGACGGCAATAATGTATTTTTTGGTGACTATACGCGGCTCAAAGACGCATACATCAACCCTTGGCCAGTATTTGAAAGGGTCAACCTCGACGAGTTTGTAGGGCGAGATTGGATAATTAGTGAAATAGATGAGTTTCTTAACAATAAAGACCGAGGCTATTTCATCCTTGAAGCAG
>JAEUQL010000636.1 GCA_016789295.1 Blastocatellia bacterium
TTCACTTATTATCAAATGAAACTCTTTGAGAGCGTCATTATTCCAGCTTACATCTTCCTGTAACAAACTCTCTACAGCAGCACGTATAGAAGTTAATGGAGTGCGAAGGTTGTGAGATATCGAAGCTAGCAGAGCGGCTTTCAACTCATCGCTTTTTCTGAGAGCCTCTGTAGTGCTCACTTCCTTTAAAAATCTCGCCCTTTCAATTGCAAGTGCAACTATTCCTGCTATAGCTTCTATAGTTCCATAGTCTAGGGTTGACGAAAGTAGTGTAATTACACCAAAAACTTTTACTCCTATTTTCAGAGGAGCATAGTAGACAATCTTTTCTGTTTGGGTAAAGTTTTTGGGTAGAGAAGATATAAGTTCGGCACTAGAGAAAGCATTCTCCAAGACAGCCTGCTGATATGGAACAACTTCTGTTTCAAGTTCTGTAGCAACGGCTATCTGCTTGAGCTTTGCTTGGTTGTCGGGCAGAAAGACAGCACAGTACTGCAGGGAGAAGATTTCTAACACTTGTCTTGCTATTTCTGAGCTTGCGGTTTCGGAATCAGGAGTAACTATCACTGATCGACTCAACAGGTAAAGCTTCCATACCTCTTCGCGTTTGCGCTCGGCATCAGCCGTTCGGTTTCGCGCTGTTGTTGAAAGATGGCTTGCAACTATGGCTGTGACAAGGAAACTGAATAGAGCAACAATGTTTTGAGGGTCGGCTATGGTAAGCGTTCCTTGTGGAGGAAGAAAGAAGTAGTTGAAGCAGAGCATGCCAAAGAAGGAAGCAAATATCCCAGGAGCATAACTTCTACTTGCTGTTGATGATATCAATAAAACTACAAGTAAAAAACCCAGTGCTACAGTAGTGTTGTTTACTTCTGTTATTACTACTTTAAATAAAAAAGTAACTAGACTTATCCCAATAAAAGCCGTTAAATAGTTTGTAAAGAAGCGCAAAGAGGTTTTCATATCACTCTTTCTTTAATTGATTGGGGTGGAATGATCTGAATAGATGCCCCTTTAACCTCTTCTAAAAAGCGGTTAATAACAGAACCTTTCAAGAGTGTATCCCATCTAGAACGGGCTGAATGGCCAAAGATCACGTGTGTGATGCCTTCACGCTTGGCAAATTCAATAAGTCCGTCAGCAGGCTTTTTTGATTTCAGCTTGATTATTGTAGCTCCAAGGTCTTTTGCAAGCTCTATATTCTCTTTTAGTTGGTGCTCGTCGCTAGGTTTGATCCTTTTTGGATTTTCTGCAGGAGTTTCAATATACACAGCATACCACCTTGCCCCAAGCCGCCCAGCAATCCTTGCCCCAGTGCGGATAAGTTTTTGGGCAGTTTGATTTGAAGACATACAGACCATAACTTTTTCTGGAAGTTGAGCAGGTTCAAGCCCTTCACGCTCTCTGTACTTTGCAGCCTTTTCACCAACTTCTTCAGCAACAGTCCTTAAAGCTAACTCTCGAAGTGTTGAAAGATTGCCCTTTCGAAAAAAATTTGTCAGTGACTGCTCAATCTTTTCTGGCTTGTATATTTTACCCTGCTTGAGTCTGTTTCTAAGTTCATCGGTAGTAACATCAATATTTACTATCTCATCGGCACGCTTGAGAAAACTGTCGGGCACTGTTTCGCGCACTTTGATGCCTGCAGACTTTTCTACTGCATCATTGAGTGTTTCAAGGTGTTGGATATTGATAGCTGTCATTACACTTATTCCAGCATCTAGCAGATCAAGAACATCTTCGTAGCGTTTCCTGTTCTTTGAGCCAGGTACATTTGTATGTGCAAGCTCATCTACAATACATATCTGTGGGCGACGTTTAAGAGTTGCTTCTAAGTCAAACTCTTCTAAAACTACATTTCTGTACCCAATCTTTTTTCTAGCAATTATCTCCAAGTCTTTGATCTGGGCTTCTGTCTCTACTCGACCATAAGTCTCTACAAAGCCTATAACAACATCATAGCCTTGCTGCTTGAGTAAGTGGCTGTCATGAAGCATCTGATAAGTTTTCCCAACACCTGGTGCTGCACCTATGTAGACTCTAAGCTTAGCCCGGCTTGATTCTTCGAGTTTGGCTAGAATGTTTTCTACTCTGCTCTTATCTCTATTCACACATAAACCCTTTTTTGATAGCTGCTAAATAAGTGGAAGTGTAAAAGAAAAAGTAGTTCCTTCACCTAACCGACTTTCAACACCTATTTGCCCACCTTGCACTTCAACTAAACGCTTGACAATAGCCAGTCCAAGGCCAGTACCACCTTCTCTCGTTTCACCAACGCTAACAAACCTTCTAAAAATATTTGTTAAATCTTCTGGAGCTATGCCCGTGCCTGTATCAGTTACAGAGAAAACCATATAATTGGCGTGTTCTTTGGCAGAAATCTTTATACTTCCTTCATAGTCAGTGTGGCGTACTGCATTCGAAAGAAGGTTGTCCAGTATCTCTGCTACCATATCTGGGTCAGCTAGAATCTGATTGAGGTCGGCTCCTACCAAATTTTCAAGGTTTACGTGCCTGCTTTCTGCTTCGTATC
>JAEUQL010000637.1 GCA_016789295.1 Blastocatellia bacterium
TATTAAATCCAGACTGAATCTATCTTCACCTGAGTACCAAAGTTCTAGTTCATTTTCATCTGCATTTGACTCTGGTATATGCCATTCCAAGTCTGCACTCCCACCTTCAGGAACTACTCCAGAAGTATGAACTTCGTCATCAGAAAGATTTCCAGCAGCAATTACAATAGCGCGATTGGGCAATTCTTTTACAGAGCCATCAAGGATCTGCTCGACGAGAGTTGTGCCATCGTGTGGCCCCCCATGTGTTCCAAGGCTTATGTTTACAACACAAGGTCGATCCCCAGCTTGCTCAAATATAAATTGAACAGCTTCAAACAACTGTACAGTGTCACCAAATGACGTTTCTGTAAGCTTTTCTGCTCTTTTTTCTTCATCATCTGGCAGCGTATTTGTTAGTTCAACAAAGATAATATCGGCGTCAGGGGCTACTCCTGGCACACTAGAACCAAGCCCATTTCCTGCAGCAATGTCAGTAACGTGTGTGCCATGTGATCCAGCAGCCTCTAATATGGTGTCATGAGGCGGCTGATAGCCAAGATGTGTATATGGATCTGAATTCTTAAGAGCTTCGTTAATCTTTTCTTGTGTATAAACTCTTCCATATCCAAAAGGACTGTTGTGTTGAGCACTGCTTGACTGATCCCAGAGAGCAAGTAATCTTGTAGTTCCATCAGCATTACGAAAATTTTTGTGTACAAAATCACATCCAAAATCAATAATTCCAACAACGACCCCTTTACCACCATTGGCCAAGTTACCTTCTGGTAACAAATCGGCTCTTGACATCGTCTCTTCTGTTGTTTTGTGTAGAGTTGGACTTAGTTTTTGTGCGGCCTTTAAGCTTTTTACAAAAGGCTGGCTCCTCACATTCTCTATTCTCAAAATTGGAATACGGCCTGATACTAAATAGTCTCCATCATCTGCCTCTATTTTTGCTCCAGGACGAACTTCACTCAAATTTTCCCAAGCCGCAAGATCGCTAACTTTAGCAATAACAGCAACTTCGTTAGTATCTGTAGAAGAAGTGGGAAGTTTGGTTGTTCCACGTTTGACATCAAATATTAACTTTTGTAGTCGTGGATCAAGGTTCATAGCATTTGACCTTTCTACCTTTTTCTTTATAGTTCCTATAACAGTTTCTATGAGATCGGAGACTTCACTTTTAGGATAAGGTGGAGATTGTTTTAGCTTTTGCAGTAAAGGTAGATCTTCTTTTGTCCCTCTTTCACTCATCCACCATAAGTTCTTTTTAAACTCTTCTTCACTACTTGGCTTTTTAAGTTCTCCTCTTCTGCTAACACGCTGCACAATAGCTAGTAAGTTATGCCAATGCCGTTCTACTTCTTGCCAGTTATGTTTTTTAGCTATTACTGCAAGTTCATGAATCAGTTCATAAATATCTTTTTCTACTTCTGGTTTATCTTCAAGTTGTAGTAAAAGCTTTGTTGTATTTTGAGCTTTTTCATCAAACTCAGGTTTTTCCTGTCCAGAAGACTTTGTTTTTCTTACTGCATTTTCAAGAGCACGAATGGGTGTAGACATGTCGGACTCCTCTAATTAGGATTGAGAAGTTTTTTAGCTTCTTCTACAAGCTCAAATATAAAAACATCTGATTTTTTCAAAAATCGACACTTAGGATCAGCTTTAAAATGATCTTCAACGTTCTCTTCTGTAACATTTGTAAATATTATGATAGGAAGGTTAGAGGTTTTACTTCTAACCCTATCATAAAAATTAAGCCCTGTTCTCAACCCTTCTTCAGTATTTTCATCCTTGAAGGCATCACCCGGTGGCATCATAATGTCCAGAATAAGTAGCTTAATACTACTTATCTCTTTCTGAAAATAGTCCATGGCTTTATCAACATTATTGAAAAAGCAAACAGGTTCTAACTCTCGTTCTAGTATGAGACGATAACTATCCATTCTTTTTTCTTCGTCATCAACAAATAGAATCATTTATTCACCTCTTTATGGTAATACTAAAACTTAGGAATAATAAGATGAAACTCTGTTGGTTTGTAGGAGTTTACAAGCCTTAAATCACCTCCCATTTCTTTCATTAATTCTCTAGAAATAGTTAAACCAAAACCTGAGCCGTTAACATCTCTTTGTTTTGCTTCAGATGTTCGAAAACCACTTTCAAATATCTTTTCTTCAAAACCTGCAGCAATACCTATTCCCCAATCTTTGAACTTTATAATAAAGTTTGTGTTATCTATATCTGCTTCTATTTTAACTCTGAACTTCTCTTTATCTTCTTCACAGTACTTAATAGCATTTTGGAAAAGATTAAAAACTACTTGATTGAGCTTTGCTCTATCTACGTAAACCTCTATCTTTTTAAGGTCAATGAGATCAAACTGAACAAAGTTAATGTATGGTTTGAGCTGCATTACAGTTTTTATTATCACGTCACGTCCTACATTTATCTTCTCTTTCTTAGAAGGTTTTGGTTTTCGACCAAAAGCAATCTCTATGTCTGCAACACCATAAAGTAACAATTCACAATCAGCTATTATATCCTCTA
>JAEUQL010000638.1 GCA_016789295.1 Blastocatellia bacterium
GAAACACCTTGCAATGCTTGCTGCTGACACACTCACAATGTCACGGCTTGAATCAGGAAATCTTCCTTTCAGGTTCAAACCTATTAAAATAAATGAACTTCTACATTCTCTAATTGAAAGCCGTGACCTTGCATTGGACTTAAAGTTGGTTCTACCAGAAGAAGAGATCGAAATAGTAGGTGACTATGGCAGACTATACGAAGTTATAGACAATCTGATCGGGAATGCAGTCAAGTACTCACCCGACAACGTAGAGGTTAAAGTAAAACTGGAGAAGATGGAGACAGGGATTCGAGTCTCTATCACTGATAGAGGGATCGGCATAGAGCCTGTGGATATTCCAAAACTGTTTCAGAAGTTCAGTCGTCTTGACAGTGCAAGACAACGCCAGATCTCTGGAACAGGTCTTGGACTTTATATATGTCGGTCGATCATTGAAGCGCACGGTGGACGAATATGGGTAGAGAGTGAAGTAGGTAAAGGCTCTAGTTTCTGCTTTACACTTCCTTTTGCAAAAGAAGGTGGATAGATGAGAGAAGATAATCAACGTCGTGCAGAAAAAATAAAGCTAGTTCTAATGGACTGCGATGGAGTGCTGACAAGCGGCCATATTACACTTCTACCAGATGGAGAAGAAGTCAAAAGCTTTCACTCACACGATGGACAGGCAATAGTGCTGATGCGTCAATTCCATATAAAAACAGGGATTATCTCTGGCCGTGGCTCAAAAGCACTAGAAAAACGTGCTCACGAAAACCGTATCGACTTTCTTTTCCAACACTCCAACAATAAACTGAGTGATTACCAGAAGATACTTGAGCAGTCAGGATTGACAGACGAGCAAGTAGCCTACATTGGTGATGACTTACCAGACATTGCTGTGATGCGGCGTGTAGGTTTTGCCGTGGCTGTAGCCAATGCAGCACCAGAAGTCAAAGCAACTGCTCATCTGGTGACAGAAAAGTCTGGTGGGGATGGAGCAGTAAGAGAGTCCTTGGAATTTATTCTGAAGGCTCAATCACTTTGGGAGCTAGTTTTAAATAAATATATTTTCTAGACTGGATATTTACCTGGAGGCCAATTGATGACTATACCAAAAGCTGTTAGTTCTGCCGCTTTTACTGATAATGTTAAACGTACAGTTCTATCCAACGGTCTAACCGTAATCACCAAAGAACTACACACACACCCAATAGTTGCAACAATGATATGGTATCGAGTTGGAGCACGAAACGAAGAGCTTGGACAGACAGGTAAATCCCATTTCCTAGAACATATGCTCTTTAAGGGCACAGATAAATATAAGAAAGGCGAGATCGACCTCATCACTATGAAGAACGGAGGGCGTAACAACGCTTTCACCTGGCTTGACTTTACTGCTTACTACTTCACTTTTGCTAGTGATCGATGGGAGATTGCTCTTGAGGTCGAAGCTTCTCGAATGAGAAATACCATCTTCTCTCCAGAAGAGTTTGCCTCAGAAAAGCAGGTAGTTATTGAAGAGCTTCAGATAGGCCAAGATGGTCCTTGGGACACACTTGAAGAAGAGGTTTGGGCATCGGCTTTTCGTCAGCATCCATACCACAACCCAACCATCGGATGGCTAGAAGATGTACTGAATACTACTGTTGAAGATATGCGCGATTACTATGACAAATGGTACCATCCAAGAAATGCAATTATAGTAGCTGTAGGTGATTTTGAGACAGAAAAAGCTGTTGCAAAGATCGAAGAACTCTTTGGTGCAATTCCACCAGGACCTGAACCAAAACCAGTTCATATAGTCGAGCCTCCACAAAAAGGTGAAAAGCGCGTAGTAGTCAAAAAGCCAACTCCTGTTGAGCGGATCATGATTGCCTATCACGTACCAGACCTGAGTCATCCAGACTCCTATCCACTCCAAGTAGCCACAATGCTTCTGTCGTCTGGCCGTCGTTCAAGGCTTTATCAGCGTCTTCAAGAAAAAGACCGTTCTGTCACTTTTGCACGAGCAAGCTACAACGACCATATAGATCCATCACTCTTCTACTTTCAAGCTGAACTCAAACCCGGCTATAGCTTGAACGATGTAGAGAAGAGTCTTTTAGAGGTGATTGAAGACCTAAAACAGAATACTGTGTCAGAAACAGAGCTTGCCAAAGCAAAGCGACAGATAGAATCAAACTTTATTCTTGGCAACGAGAATGCTCTTGAACAGGCAATGCTTCTAGGCCAGTTTGAGACTATAGCTGGTCACGACAGATTCGCTGAAGATGAACGTGGCTACCTCTACCTCAATAAATACCTTGACCACATACACGAAGTCACTGCAGCAGACATTCAACGAGTTATGAATGAATACTTTACAGATAAGAACCGAACTGTTGGGCACTTGGTAGCAGAGCCTGCCGAAGAAGCAGTAATGATCAGTGAAAGTCAAGACCCAGGCTTTTCTCAGCACGACCACCCGATCAGCCGTAGCCTTGCTTCTATAGCTGCAAATTCTGCTTTCCTTAAAAATCCTAAAGGCGATCTTCTTTTTGCATAGAGCG
>JAEUQL010000639.1 GCA_016789295.1 Blastocatellia bacterium
TAAGCTGAAGAATAGGTGAGGACACTATTCTACAGCTAATCCCAAAAACGGATCAATATTTTTATCAGTGCAATATACTAGCTTTCATACAAGATGACTACCATTAAAGCTCTTTCTCATACATTTTTTGTATCATTTCAGAAGGTTCTGGTTCTTGTTTAAGTTTCACCTCCATACCTTTTGTGTGCATCCAACGGTGTATCCAAGAGGGACCTGCTTTTCCAGCATAAGTGTTAGGGAGTGTGTAAACTTTGTCTTTGAGAGCTTCTTCAAGAGATATAAAGTTGTATCCTCTTCTCTTTATAAGATCTACAACAGAGTCTAAGTTGTCTGCATTAAGTTCATTTGAATGAAGGAGGAAAATATGTTTTATCTGATATCCTGTAAGTTCTACAGAAAGTTTTTCAAAAAAATCGAACATAGCTTCTGTATGATTTAAGTACTGCTTTGTAGTTTCTTTCATTGTTTCACTGTCGCCACGAGTTTTTGCAGTAGTGTATACAAGGTTGTACATCCAGTCAGAGTTCTCGATTGTGACTGGAGCTACTGTATAACTGCGTTGACGCAAAAATTTTTCAAAATCATCTTTTATATCAACTGTTGCGCCTGTTCTAAGATATGGGTGGCGAAAATATCTTATCTTTTTTCCAGACTGAGCTAGTAGCATCTGGGTTATAGTTTCACCTCTTATAGTATCCTCTTTATAAGTTTCTAGAGGGGTAACATTTAAGGACATATGAGAAAAAGTGTGATTACCAAGCTCAAGACCACTATCAGACCATATCTTTAGAATTGCTATGCGCTGGTCTATCTCTCCAAATCTATAGAGTTGAGATTCATTTACAAAACCAACAGCAGGGATATTATGTTTTTTGATCGATGCTACAATTTTTGTAGTCATTGCCTTGAGGCGTTCGGCTTCAAATTGGCGGCCATTTAGTGGTAGATCGTCAAAAGTTACTGCCAACTCTTTTCTATCTTTGGCTTCTTCCAAGTTGGCTAGCACTCGCTTAGGTGGATCTTGTAAGGCTAGTGTAAGAACTAAAATAATCAGGACAGACAGAAAAAGACGCATTTAAGTTCTCCTGCTTAAAAGATTTTTGAGTCAAAAGTATACTCCAAAGCAAGCAATTTATAGAACAGTTTAATAGATATTGGGTTTAAAGTTATGAAAATGTAGAAGTTATTATTATAGTGCTTTAATTAAGCAAATAGGTTTTTTACTGTATGTTGAATGAAAGAATTAACCTATCTTTTAGTTAGCTTGTCTGAAAGAGCAATACTTAGAAGTGGACATTCTACAGTAATAATGATTTAATTTGCTGGGAGTCTGCTTGGTGATGAAAATCTGTCCAGAATGCAGGAAACAGTTTGAAGAGAACGTTGCCTTTTGTCCTTTCGATGGTAAACAGCTTGTAGTTAATGAGAACATAGTCGATCTAGTAGGTAGACTTATCGACTACAAGTATCAGATTCACCAGAGAATTGCACGTGGAGGGACGGGAAGTGTTTATGCAGGGACTCATCTCCAACTCAATATGCCAATAGCTGTCAAGGTAATGCATCGAGAAATGACATCGGATTTTACGTCTGTTGAAAGGTTTCGTAGAGAAGCTTATGCAACAATGCAAATAAGACATCCAAATGCAATTGCAGTAATGGATTTTGGCATAACACCTGATAATCTAGTCTATGTTGTAATGGAGCGTTTGCAGGGAAAAAGTTTGCGCGATAGACTCAAACAGGTTCGTTGCATGAATCTTCCAGAAGCAAACGAGATAATACAGCAAGTATCAGCAGCCATTGCAGTAGCACACAAGCGTGGAATTATTCACAGAGATTTAAAGCCAGAAAATATATTTTTGCACCAAGATGGTGACACAACTGTAGTTAAAGTCCTAGATTTTGGGATAGCAAAACTTAGTGCTGCTGTAGAAGAGTCTGCTTTAGAGCTTACCCGGCAGGGTTTTGTTGTAGGGACTCCTTACTATATGTCTCCTGAACAGTGCTATGGCAAAGAACTCGATGCAAGAGCCGATGTATACTCTTTAGGAATAGTTTTGTATGAGCTTTTGACAGGTCGTGTGCCATTTACAGGTCGTTCACACACTGCTGTTGCTGTAAAACAGGCACGGGAAAAACCTCGCCCTATCTATGAACTTCGCCCAGAAGTTCCTCCTATGATAAATGCTGTTGTAATGCACGCATTGGAGAAGTTACCAGCTAATAGACCTGTAGACGTTATGACCTTTGCCAATGAACTGGAATCGGCAATGAAAGCGGTAACAGAGAAAGAGTTTATGAAAGTCTTTCTTGAAGCTAGTGAACAAGACCTTGAAGCTGCTGTACTTCTAACATCAAATACACGTGATATAGCAGTCAAATATGCTACATCAAAGAAAAATTCTGCACGTTTGACTCCTCCACATAGCGAAACCAGTGCAGAGACAGGAGATCTAGTAAACACCGAAGTAGACGAACCAAGTCGTATAGATGCAGATCAGACTACTGAAATGGGTAATGCTATA
>JAEUQL010000063.1:0-247 GCA_016789295.1 Blastocatellia bacterium
CTTTGATAGCATTCTCATACTGAGTCGAGCGAACATATGCTTTACCCAAAAGAAAGTTGAGTTCAAAGTCTTTTGGAGATGCGGCAATTGCATCTTCAAGAGGTTCAGTAGCAGATTTGGCAGAGTTGTAGTCACCATTTCCAAACCTTGCAAGTGCCTCGCGCTTTTGGCGCACTATATACTCTTGTTGCAAAAGGCTACCTGTCAAACTTGCCACCAGAACTATCAGAATACTTGCTACTACTGC
>JAEUQL010000063.1:257-11817 GCA_016789295.1 Blastocatellia bacterium
TGACAAGATCCTAAAGAATCTAACTTCTATCTTCGGTGCTATAGGAAGTAGGCTTATTCCCAAAGCTATAAGAAGCCCTGGAATGGCAACAAAGAGTGTGATACTGAGAGCATATACCTCGGCATTAATATAAAGAAGAAGCAGTGTAGCAGCCAATGACAAGAAGGCCGATAAAGAAAGCACTATCGTGAATTCTGATCTTATCTTTGCAACAGCCTTTTGCTGAATCGAGACAAAGCCTATTCCAATGTTGGGGCCAAGTAATTGCTGGCCTAGTTCGGCTACTTTTTTGGTTCTGTCCGGGCTATTTCCTGCTTCAAGTTTTTTCAGTAGATCATTAAGGACTACGAGTGAAGAAGACGAATTTGGAGTGTGTTTGAAAGCAGTTTCGAGCTTGTGGATAACAGCCTCAAAATCTTCTGCTTTCAGCAGTTGGGCAGCCTGGCGAGCAAGCTTCTGGTCATAGTCGTGAACAGGGCTAGTGAGGCAATAGATTCTCGGTTTTTCACCTACTAGCCACATCTCATAATCAGTCTGCTCAAAGCTATAGAGAAGGCGTGTAGTTTGGCAGAAAGCTGCCTCTATCAGATGCCTTGCCATCCTCTTTTTGAAAGAGTTTGCAAAAGATAGTATCTCTACTCTTACCTGCTGATTATCTACAGCCTCAAGTGTCTCAAAGTCAAAATTACTTCCACCCTCTATCCTCACTACCTCTTTTACTTCTGACTGGTATTTCTTTGCTATAAAGTTTTTCTTTGATGATTCTATAAAATCCTTTGGAAAGATTGTAAAGCTACTATCTTCTGGCTTGTATTCTACTTCGATAAAATAGGATTTGAGCAGTTGGCCAGAGCCTCCGCACTTATCACAACTAATCTGCCTACTTCCAAAGCAGCTACTACACTGCTGCCAACCATCTCGACAACTTGCACAAGTTATTGCACCCTTTCCTAGACAAGTTCTGCAGCTAACGTTCAATTGACCATCTTTATACCCAGTTCCTCCACAAGTGTAGCATCCCTTCTGTTTCTGTCCGTTGCATTCACGACAGAGTAGAAGACCTGTACTTTGGCACTTTTCGCACCACATCTCTCCTTTTGTTTCGCATTTTGTGCAACCAAACTTCTGCCGTGCACGAGCGACTTCATACTCGATCTTTTCATACTCAAAATTGAGTTTTTCCGGTACGGCAAAGCTCCATATATCTATTGCTTCTGGTTCTATTCTGTTGCTTGCTAAGCGTTCATTCTTGTAGCCACTAACACGGTCAATAAGTCTACGTTTCTCTGTCAAAGTCTTTATATTGAGTAGAAAGAGAGGATGTCGAGAAGCTTGTTTAATCTCTATGCTGTTTCCCAAAGTGATATATTCGTGGTGTGGAACTGAGCTTGCCCAAAGATTCACAGCACGCCTTATTTCACCAATCTTTCCTGGATCAACTATCTCCTCATTTTCAACAACTGCTTTGAAGTTGACTTCTGCAACCTCTTCAAACCCTATCTCCGATGTATTGCGTGCAGGTAGTTCGGCAAAACCATCTTCGATATCATCTGCCTGATCCGTCTGAGCTGATTGGTCGAGTTTATCCCAATCACTACGAAGGCTTTCTTCATAACTTTTGATAGGACTTGTTAAAGGTGCAGTAATAGCATTAGCATCATCAGGATGATACCCTTTCGAACTGCGACTCAATCTCTTTTGCAGGTGTAGATCTAGATCGGGTTTGGTGTCGAGACTGTCAATGCGGCTATTTGCTTGGCTGCTTGCAGTAGCCCTGCTAAACTGAGGTCTATTAGTAGGTGGTGAAACTGAGGTATGAATAACCTTCTCTTTTCTGGTCTTGAGCAACTCTCGAAGCTCAGAGATGATCTGCTGACGTTCAGCAGCATCTGCCTTCTTGGTTGGTATCTTTGCAAGAACGCGGCATCTGTCTTCTTCAATAGCAAGAGCCTTTTCTATTTCATCTCGTGAAGCGTCTGTAGCTATAGCTAAGCGTTCAAGACAGCTTTCGTAGTTCATCACCACTAGTCTCCAAGCAAACCTTTCAGTTCTTTAACATTTACTGCAAAGCCTATCGATTCACTATCTTTTGCTCTGGCTGTGACAACTCCTACCACACGTCCAGTCTTTTTCAAAATCATTGGCCCACCAGAATTTCCATGATTTATTGCTGCATTGGTCTGAAGCATGCTTGCTTCAGGATAATTCCTGATACTACTGACTATTCCCGTTGAAAGAGTCACATCTAAACCAAGCTTTGTACCCAGTGGATAGCCCAAAACCAGTACCTCTTCTCCAAGTTCTGGCAACACATCTTTTTCCAGTTCAAGTACATTATAAGAGCCTGATTCTGAAAACTGGAGAAGGGCAAGGTCTTTGCTTCTATCATAGCTTTTCACATAGGCTTTGTGTATTTTGTCGCTATCACCAAGCTTAATAGCTATCTCAAGAGCATCTTCAATAACATGAAAGTTGGTAACAAAAAGACCTTCCTGACCAATTATGAAGCCTGAACCAGAGGTTATCCCTCGTGGAGTTCTAACAAGTACCATTCCAATAGATGGAAGAAGGTTACGTACAAGAGCACCAACGGTCGGGTTTGTAGTAGTGGAGTTAGTAGTAGCTATTGAAGGAGTTGTCTTAGATTCTTTTGCATCTCTGTTCTCTGTAACCTTGCCATCAACCTTCTTTGTGGCCTGGCTCTTTCTCTCTGTTGGCTGAGACTCTTCTTCAACAACTCTTACTTCTGGCCTACCTATAGGTTCTCTTTCCCAGGTACGAAAGATGAATACCCCTATTGCAAGAGAAGCAAGCATTACAAACCCTATTATCAATGGAGCAATAAAGAGTATTCTGGGAGCCGATTGCTGATCTTCCTCGTCAGTATCATCGACAGGATCGCCAAGAGCAAAGCTATCAACAGCTTTAGAAGATTCCAGATTTAGATAATCATCATTATTACTATCTTTTCTTGCCATTTCTAAAATTGTAGTTATGAGATCTGTAGAATTTTTGAGCAATACCTTTTGAAATAGTAGCAAATTCCAACTCTATAAGTCTTGCCGTTTCTGGACTAGTCCCTCTGCAAATCTCGTAACCAGAGCCTAATGATGTTATGATGGCCAAAAGTCTAGACCTCACAACTTTACAACTTTATCAAGGAGAAGCAGATGATTATAACTGGAAGTTTTGTCGATCTCGACGTCGAAACAAGTAGTATGAGAACCTATGTTGTAAGGCCAAACAGTTCAGGCCGTTTTCCAGCCGTCATCCTCTATTCAGAGATATTTCAACTTACCGGGCCTATTATAAGATCTTGCAACAGACTAGCTGGACACGGTTTTGTCGTTGCAGCACCCGAAATATACCACCGTATTGAAGCACCTGGAACCGTCATCCCTTATGACGATGCAGGCAGAATCAGAGGTAATGAAGATATATCCAAAACTACTGCTGAAGAGATAGATAGCGATTGTAGGGCACTTATCGGCTATTTGAAGAACCACGAAAATGTAGAACCAGAAAAGATAGCATCTATGGGCTTCTGTCTAGGGGGGCACCTCTCTTTTCGCGCTGCACTGCAACCAGAGATCAAAGCTGCTATCTCGATCTATGGCACAGGACTACATTCTGGCCTTTTAGGTGTAGACACGGAGCCAAGAATGGACACCCTCTCCAGAGCAGACGATATCAGAGCCAAGCTCTTTCTAGTTTTCGGAACTAGAGACCCACACGTTCCAGAAGAAGGAAGGACAAAGATTGAACAGACACTAAAAGATGCAAATGTGTCACACACCATCCATCTCTATGATGCAGAACACGCCTTTATGCGCGACGAAGGAGCACGCTACGATCCCTCTGCCACAGACAGCGTATGGCAAAAAGTTACCTCCTTCTTGCATACAGCTTTTGACAACAAGCTAGATCTGTAGACTAAAACTAGGGGATGGATTTAGAAGCAGCAATTAAAAATGCTGCTGCTTCTAAAACTAACTATATTTTAACTGTGGATATAGGACTATAAAGCTACAGGAACACCTTCTGTATCATCAACATCCTTTTTGTTTGGAGGAGGTAAGGATTCATACTTTATCAAGCCAGCTTTAACCTCTTCTAAAGCCACTTTGGCAAAGTTCCTAGAACTTACTTGTTGCAAACGTGGGCGAGCACCGCTTCTTAGTTCCCGGCATCTTTTGGCAGCAACATTTATCAGCTTAAATTTGCTGTCGGCACTTTGGCTAAAATTTTCCACCGGAAACCTCCTTTCATCGCTATTTCTACTCTCTGATGATCAAAAACATCGCCATCTAAAGAGCCTGGATATATCATGAACAGACGGGCATGCTAGCAGAGTTTTTCTATTCTGACTATTCTATTTTTGCAAAGAACAGTGATAACTTTCGAAAGTACCAAATATGAAGAGTCCTAAATCCTCCATTCCTGCAGTTGATCTTATCCGCTGTCCGAATTGTGGGCATGCAATAGACCAGGTTGGTATGCGCAAAAACTGCGCTAAATGTGGTAGAAGATTGACTATTCTGTGTATAGCTTGTAAGACGGAAAACCCACCTGTATTTCAGCTTTGTATTAATTGTAACCAAGACTACAGGCTTTATGCGGTTGAACACTACAGCAAACGGATAGCAAAACTTGAACTTGAACTTGCAGACCAAGACGCTACTGTAATAGCCAAAGAGCAAGCAGATCTCTACACACAGATCAGTCAAATAGCCATAATGGTCTTTGCCCTTATTGTAGGTGGGTTCTGTCTCTTCTACTTTCGTGCTACTATTTATAGTTTTTTTGCTGTATTGCTTCCTTTAACAGCCTTCTTGGTTAATAGGTATTTAGTAGAAAAGATTGCACTGGTAGCAGTAGGGCTTCCTATAACTTTTGCTAAAGAATGGCCTTACATTCTTAAAGAGATAGACCGCCAAACAGAAGAGCATATAGATGCAAGGAAAGAACTTGAATATTACAGCAACGAACTCAACAAGTTTAGAAAAAAGGCTGAAAGAAGCTAAAACGAGCCTCGACTATTGGGCGTTAAGAGTCTTGTGTAAACTTCAAACTTATTAGAGGAAATAATGATTGTTGCATTAAATATCGTCTACAAAGCTATTAAACGAAACAAGCTTCGTTCACTTCTGGTTCTGTCTGCAGTTCTGCTCATAGTAGCCTTTGTAGTTATAGTCTCGCCTATGGTTCACGAACGCTTGAACACAGAAGTTGTTGAGGCATTGATCGCAAAGTATGGATACTACTTAATATTTGCCCTCGTTATGGTTGGTAACATGGGTGTTCCTGTACCAGAAGAGACAACAGTTATTGCCTCTGGGTTTGCTGTTCAAAGAGGACTACTTGACTATGAGACTGTAGTTGCTGTCTGCATATTTAGCGCAGTTGTAGGTGATAATATAGGCTATATGATAGGCAAAAAAGGTGGGCGAGCACTGATCCTAAAATACGGGAAATATATAAGAGTTGATGATGTACGTCTGAGGAAGTTTGAAGGATTTTTTGAAAAGTATGGAGACAAGACCGTCTTTTTTGCACGTTTCATTGCAGGGCTGCGTTTTCTTGCTGGGCCACTTAGCGGAGCAGCCCGCATGCAGTTTCGCCGATTTTTTATGTTTAACGCTCTAGGAGCAATAGTTTGGGTTTTTGTAATGACTCAACTCGGATATCACTTCGGCAACCAGCTTCCCAGACTTCTTGCAATAATAGGTAAAGCCAACGCAACTATCGTAATTGTAGTGGCTCTGGTAGTTGGACTTATCTACTACTTGCGCAAAAGACAACAACGTCAGCAGACAATTACAAAAGAAGAGAGCTAGTTTTTGACTTAAACTCTTCTGTTTCCAAGTAACCGGTGATAGAATGTGGCTCGTTTAAAAACCTCTAATATCTACAAGCTTTTGTTGCACACACTTAAACATCCCAGCTTTACCCTCTCAGTATCGGGTGGGTAGAAGCAGAAAGGCAATGTCATGATTGAACAGATTGAGAAGTATCTTGGCGATGAAGCTACAAATCTACTCCAATACGAAGCTAAAGGCATACACAAAGAATCTCTACACCTGCCTGGAGCAGATTATGTAGACAGGTGCTTCGGCAGCAGCGACAGGTCTCCACAAGTATTACGCAGTCTACAAGCAATGTTTGATAAAGGCCGCTTGGCTAACACTGGTTATCTCTCTATTCTTCCAGTAGATCAGGGTATAGAGCACTCTGCAGGCTCTTCTTTTGCTCCAAATCCAATCTATTTTGATGGTGAAAATATAGTCAAGCTAGCCATTGAAGGTGGTTGTAATGCTGTAGCATCCACTTATGGCGTACTCGGCTCTGTAGCTCGCAAATATGCCCACAAAATACCTTTTATAGTCAAGATCAACCACAACGAGTTTCTCACTTATCCAAACAAGTTTGACCAGATAATGTTTGGAACTATCAAGCAAGCTTGGGACATGGGTGCAGTTGCTGTAGGAGCTACTATCTATTTTGGTTCTGCTGAATCGGGTCGTCAGATAGTTGAAGTCAGTCAGGCATTTAAGATAGCACACGACCTTGGCATGGCAACAATCCTCTGGTGCTACCTACGCAATGGCTCTTTCAAGATTGGTGACAAAGACTATCACGCAGCCGCAGACCTCACAGGACAAGCTAACCACCTTGGTGTGACCATAGAAGCCGATATCATTAAACAGAAACTTCCAGAGATCAATGGTGGTTATAATGTTCTCTCTTCAAAGGAGAGTCCTTATGGCAAGACGAGCAAAAAGATCTACGATACACTCACCACCGACCATCTAATCGATCTAACTCGTTACCAAGTAGCAAACTGCTTTATGGGACGCCAAGGCTTGATTAATTCTGGCGGAGCTTCAGGCTCGCGTGATTTCGAAGATGCTGTACGTACAGCAGTGATCAACAAGAGAGCTGGTGGCATGGGATTGATCTCCGGTCGCAAAGCCTTCCAAAGACCTATGGAAGAAGGCGTAAAACTGCTCAATGTAATTCAAGATGTCTATCTCTGCAAAGATGTAACTATTGCTTAGCAAAACTGCTTCTGTAACTTCTAACAAAAAACGGCACAGATTCAATTTCGAAGCTCTGTGCCTTTTTTGTATCCATTCAAGAGGTGAACTATGAGTAACAGACCCGTCAAGAAACCTTCCAAGACTACCACCAATATTTTTGATGAGCAGACACTTATATACCTGCGTGCTCTAAGCAAAGAGTACCCAAGCATTGATTCAGCACTTGCAAAAATAGCCTATCTTGAGGCGGTTCTCACCCTTCCCAAAGGTACAATACACGTTGTAAGTGATGTGCATGGAGAGTTTAAAAAACTCAAACACATAATCAACAATGCTTCTGGGAGTCTACGCCCCCTCGTAGAGCAGACTTTTGGTGATAGATTGAACGAAGCAGAACAGAGAGAGCTGATAAACTTCATTTACTATCCAAGAGAAACCTCTTCACATCTTGCTTTGGCATCGGCTGATAAGGAAACAAAGGGAAAATTTTTACGGAAAGTTATAAGACAAGAGTTTGAGATACTTAGAAGCTTGGCCAAAAGGTATAGTATCAAAGCTGTGGAGAAGGTCTTTCCACAGCATTATCAGATGTTGTTTCGTGAAATCCTTTTTGAACCACAACTAGAACGCTCTGAAAGTTATATTAATATAATGCTAGACCAGTTTGTTGAGCAAGAAAAGGCTCTGGAGCTTTTAAGGATGGTGGCCAGAGTAATACGAAACCTGCTCATTTCAGAGCTGATAGTTGCAGGGGATCTAGGAGATCGGGGACCAAGAATAGACAGAGTTGTAGATTATGTTATGCGTCAACCCAATGTAGCCATTACTTGGGGCAATCACGACGTTTCGTGGATGGGGGCTTGTCTTGGGCAAGAAGCCTGTATTGCAACTGTCTTCAGGATCTCACTCAGGTACAGAAGACTTTCACAACTCGAAGAAGGTTATGGTATTCCAGCGACACCGCTTGAAAAGCTTGTCCGAACCGTCTACAGCGATGACCCAGCAACACGCTTTAGTTGCAAAGGCGAAGGGCTACGCGACCCACTCTTGATGGCCAGAATGCAGAAGGCAATGGCCATAATACAGTTTAAGCTGGAAGGTCAGGTCAGTCGCCGCCATCCAGAATACAAACTTGAAGAGAGAAACCTACTACATAAAATAGATCCTAACAAAGCAACAGTTACTATTGATGGAGTTGAGTATCCACTACTTGACACAAATTTCCCCACTATTGACTGGTCTGATCCTTACAAACTTTCACCTGAAGAAGCAGCTTGTATCAAGAGGCTTCGCGAATCTTTTCTTCTTAGCCCTACACTTTGGCAACAGATGAAGTATGTTGAAAAGCGTGGCTCAACCTATCTGAGGCGAGACAACAACATCATCTTTCACGGTTGTATGCCAGTAGATGAGCAAGGTAACTATCTGCCAATGATAATTGATGGAGCTGAATATAAAGGTAAAGCTCTTTTTGATGCTATAAACCAAGTAGTTCATAGAGCTTTTCGTACCAAAGAACAGTCAGATCTTGACATGTTCTGGTATCTATGGACAGGCCCTCTCTCACCTATGTTTGGTAAAGACAGGATGGCAACTTTTGAGACCTATTTTATAGAAGACAAAACTACTCATAAAGAGAGCAAAAATCCATACTTCAAACTCATACACAACCCCAAATTCTGCACCAACATATGCAAAGAGTTTGGGATAAGTTCACCTGACGGGATGATCGTCAATGGTCACGTACCTGTCAAACTTGAAAAAGGAGAGTCTCCATTAAAAGAGAGTGGGCATGCAGTCACTATTGATGGAGCTTTCTCTGAAGCTTATGGTGACAAAGGTTACACACTCATCCTGGACTCTTCGGGAAGCTATCTTGCCCAACATCATCACTTTGAATCTGTTAGTGATGCAATTACTCAAGGTTCGGATATCATTCCTACAATTCATAATGTTGCTATCTATGAAAAACCCCGTCAGGTGGGAGATACAGAGAAAGGTGATGAGATTAGACAAGAGATAGAGGTTCTAAAGCTTTTGATCAAAGCCTATAAAGAGAATGCTATCTCCGAAATCTAGCCCTTTAACTCTTCTGCCCTGTTTACGCTCTTTGTAGACAGGACAGAAGAATTTCAAATTTACAACTTCTTCACTACCATCTTTGCTAAGAAGCATTTCTGATAAGAGCATCTATTTTCTTAACTGTTGTTGCACTCCGGATTGTAGCTTGCAAATTGAGTCTTTTCTCAAGTATAGAGTTAGTAAACTTGGATTCACTCTGATTTTTGCTACATAGCCAATAGATCTCTTGCTCTTCCAGAATCAGATCATCTATATCGCTTTTTAGTAGGTTCAACTTCTGCTCTAGTTCTCTGTCAAGCTTCTGTGATAGAAAAGCAACATTTAGAGTCTTGACTAGACCAGAATCGAACTGCTCAAAAACTCTGTGTGAAACTATTTTGTTTAGTTCTTTGTTTGTTCTAACAAATGTAGCAACTTCATAGCCAAGTGCTTCGCGCAGTCGGTTTTCAATCTTTGACTCAAGCATCTTTTTGTCATCTATTTCCGTATGAAATATGACATTGCCACTAGCAATGAATGTTGCTACGTTTGAAAAACTAAAAGACTCAAAAAGTTGACGCAGGTAGTCCATTTTGACCCTGCGTCCACCTATATTGATTGCTCGAAGAAATGCAATATAGCAAAACATTGAACCTACTCTTCTTTAGGTGTGTCTTTACGCTTACACTTACATTCTAGACCTATCAGATAGTCTTTCTGATTTACAGTTAGATTTCTTTTAACTCTTACAGAAAAGCTCTCATCTCTTTGTGAAACTTCTGCCATTGAGTTATTTGGAGCAAGCGTTGCGTCGGGATATTCACGAGGTCCTAGAACAATACCAACTAACATAGAGCTGCTAGTCCCTTCTGACGCCATAGACTCATCTGTATAAAAGACGCTGGCTGTAACGAAAAGCTTAGTACCAGGAAACTTATAGCTTTTTGTTGTTAGCTCTTCTTCCCCAATAGTTGTACTAAATTTCCCTAGAATTATTGTGCTTTTTGCACCCTGTTTTGCCATTTCCTGCTCTGAAGCTCCACTTTCGAGAAGCTTCAATAGTTTCTCAGCTTCTTTTTTGTCTACCAAATAAACTTCACAATCATCAGAATAGGTTTGCGCTGCTATACTAGTTGAAAAACAGAGTAAAAAAGCTAAAGCTAATAACCACTTCATGCTCTTACTTCCTTTCAAGATTACTACTAGTAGTCAACCAGGTTTACAAACAATAAGTATAGTTAGGATAAGAATTTTAATTCGAATGCAGGGCGAACTTCACCAACTATCATTGAGCGGTTATTTTTGATAGGAGGCACATAGCTTTCAAATAACTGCTGCTTCTGTTGCGTGCTTATCAGGCCGAGTTGTGAAAGAGTCTCTATGGCTACAACATTCCTTGAACGCCCAATTTCTCCATCTTCTATTTTGAGAGCTATGCCTAAGCCTTCCGGATAACGCTGACAAGGTTTCATTCCCATAGTGTAGACACCTTCAGCACCTGCTTTTGCAACAAGACTACCCGGTAAAAGCCTCATTAGATCTGTGTCTATGCGTCCTGTATCTGCAGCTACCATTTCTGGATAGTCGAGCATTGCTGTAACTACACGATTGGTAGCCATTTGTAGCCTTTCTCTCAAGCTGCTGGGGTTGACAAGTTTTGCATAGACAACAGCCATGGCAGCAATACTCATTCCGAAGGTTGCAACTGTGCAACCATCTACTGCTACAACAAGGTCACTCTCTTTGCAATTTGCAAACTCTGCAACTATGGAGGTTATGTATCTTTGTACAGGATGATCTAACACGTAGTAGTCTTCTGTAGAGTAGCCACCGTGAAGAGCCTGGGCAAGCATTCCAGCATGTTTGCCAGAACAGTTGTTATGGAGTTCGTTTACTGCGTCCCCAAGAGCTTTCGCAGCAGTACGGCTAAAAGGGGGATGAATACCACATTTTAAGGCATTCTTTTGCAGGCCAATCTTATCGAGTATTGAGGCTGCACACTCTGCGTGATAAGGTTCACCACTGTGCGAGCCAGACATTAGAGAAAGTTCTTTTGCAGAGATTTTGAAATGGTCTGCTGCACCACTCAAAACTACAGCAATAGTCTGGTGTGGCTTTGCAGCAGAGCGCAAGTAGGATACAAACTCTGTGTCACCTGTAGCAGCAACTAGGGTTCCTCCTCCATTAACTACAGCAATGGCTCCACGGTTTCGCGACTCAACTATTGAGCCGCGTGTTATTTCAACAAGAATTGGCTGTGAAGCGTCATTGAAAGCATTGGATAGTGTCACTTCTGAAGCTCTTTTTCTTTAGTTCCAAGTTCTTGGAAGACTTCTTCATCGTACTGTTTTCTTGCCAAAGCTCTGTTTAAATATCTACTCTTTTCTGTGCCCCAGCCATAACGAATCACTTCAAGTTTAACTTCTCTTATACCA
Source organism: Blastocatellia bacterium (assembly GCA_016789295.1). Taxonomy (GTDB): domain Bacteria; phylum Acidobacteriota; class Blastocatellia; order Chloracidobacteriales; family JADJPF01; genus JAEUQL01. Next base: position 11,794 of record JAEUQL010000063.1, read on the forward strand.
AAACGCCTAGCGTCCTTTGGGCAA
>JAEUQL010000640.1 GCA_016789295.1 Blastocatellia bacterium
TGAGCAAGAGCTTGCAGCCGTTGAGTTTGCTCGTAAGCTTACAAAGGATGTAACAAGTATAACGGACGAAGATTTTGTAAAACTCCAAGGTAAGTTTTCAGAGATAGGAGCAATAGAAGTAGTTCTTCAAACCTGTGCTTTCAACTTTATGAACCGATTTACTGATAATCTCAGACTCCCATCCGAAGATGAAGCTGTCAAAATCTACAAAGAGACTTATGGAAGGAACTTTGAGTAGACAGTTGATAGGTAGTGCAAGAGCGGGTTAGTTCCCGCTCTTGTTGCTGCTGACCTGTTCATTGGCTTCTGGAGGAATTGTATTGAAAATAGACTGGACGATAGACATTTTGGCATAAAGTTTCAGTTCACTCCTCTGAAGTCTATCAGTCAAACGCTTTACTTTATCAAAGTCCTTTTCAGCAAAACCTGCTAGTGCTTGTATCCATTTATCTGCTAGCTGAAGTGCCCAGCCACTATTTTCTAGTATCACTTCTCCATCTACAAACTCTGGTCTAGAGCTGTATGGAACAAAGCCATCTAGGGAAGACATTGCAGCGATCAGGTCATTTATCTGCTCAACGACTGGGTCGATCATTTCTAACCCTTCTTTTGGTTCTACACGAGCATAGATAGCAGCAATGTCGAGGTAGAAATACATCTGATTCCAGTTCTTTGGTTTGCCCGGAATAAGATTGCGTGCTTCTGTAAGTATCGAAAGTGCACTTTCAGTATCATTTTTAGAGAGTGCCTGTTGAGCAAGTTGACAGAGAATAGGTATCTTATCGACTTTTGAATCTATACCTGAAGCAATTCGACGTGCTCTTTCTAGATCTCCCTGTTCGGAAGCATCTGAAATGGCAGATTGGTCTATCATTTGTTGGTACTGCTTGCGTGAATATGGATCGTTGAGCTTCTCATTTATTATCTGCCTTGCACGATCAAAGTTCTTTTCCTGAATGGCCTTCTGGACTGCCATAGAGACAAGATAGTCACCGTCTGCTCTGTTCTGTTTTGCTGCCTCTAGAAATGTGTCTACAGACCCGTTTGATAGAAGTTTCTCTTGCTCTTTCTGCTTCTTCTCAAAAATGCCATACATTTTGTCAAATTCTGCTATTCGTTGTCTAAGTTGTGCAGCTTGAGAGGGGGCATAACGTGTGATGGTGTCCATCATAGTCTTGAGTGTGGAAAATATTTGGAAAGAGTAACCACCAAAAAACGGTGAATTTGGCGAGGCAGCATTCAATGCCGACTGCACAAAGACATTGATAAGGTCTCGTTTTGTGGTCTCATCCAAGGGGATGGGTTTCTGTCCGCTTTGACTACCAAATGTGAGTTCATAGAGCTGTTTTGCTACCTCTAAATCTCCATAGTTTTTGAATATGGTGTCAGGGCTAAGTTTTTTGACGACATCTTTGGCAAGTTTTGCAGCCGCCTTCTCGTCCTTTTCTCGCAGTAGAGCAATAGCAGAGATCAGATCGTTAGAAATGCCCTTTTTGAGTTGTTTTTCTGCTATTTCTAGAATCTTTTCTGGGTCGTCTCCAGCTACTTCTCGCATCAAGTCAAACTCCAAACTATCGAGTGATTGTTGAGTGACAGTATTTGCAGCAGCAAAGTACTCATCTCTTGTAATCTGGAAAAGCTCCAATGCAAGCTTTATATCATTTACACGTACTGCTTGGATTAGTGTTTGGTAATTGGCAAGACTTATCGACCAGCGTTCTACTTCTTCTATCGAATCATCTTCCTCTCGTGATTTGATCACCTCTCCAAGTGCCTCTACTGCAGCGATGTAGAGAGTACGTGCCTGCTCCTTGTCTTTGCTCCAAAGCAGGTTTGCAGCCGTTGTCTGTAATCTGACGCGATTTTCGGCCAACCTCAAACTTGAAAATTCTGAAACGGTAGATTGCAGCATCTCATAAGTCTTTTTATGAAGTTCTTTTATCTGTTTAATATCTTTCTGGTCTTTATCTGCTGTCTCAGCTACCGATGGCTCACTGTCTTGGGCTAACACAGGAAAATCAGAAAAGAAGAAGACTGTAGAGCATAGGGTAGTGGAAAGAAGTAGTTTGTTAAAACTTTTGTGAAATTTCATTTTAGATCCTCCGTCTTACTTTAGACGACAAATAACAGATTTCAATCATACTACAAACAGAGTAGCTACACGGAGTCACTCTTGTTGAAACTCTGTAATTATCTTGTATTGCCCTAAAAAGTCTGTGTACATTCGCCCTCTGGCAACAAGGTCTGCAGGAACTGGAATTTCAGAGAGCGGTTTTTGGTCAATTTGAAAGTGCTTTCCTTTCATTTTCCCATTTCTTTCTAGCCATTTTTTAACAAAGTCTGAATTTAAGTAGACAGTCAGAGCCTTCAAAAAGTTCCCGTCGTTGCCTCTATCTCTAATAATATTGACGGCCAGATCTACAAAGACTGGAAGATCACAATAAGAGAAGAGTGGAGAAAGAGTTTGTCTAAGAGCAAATATCTTTGGCCCTAGAAATATCTCCTCTCTTCTGGGCCAGTGAAGTTG
>JAEUQL010000641.1 GCA_016789295.1 Blastocatellia bacterium
AGCATCAAGTATGTCAACGGGCTACCTATAAAGCCAAAGCCTTTAGAACCAACACTCCTACAAAAAGCTAGAATAAAGACTATAAAAACCCACAGAATGCTTATTACTCCTAAAGCAATAAAGCTCTGCAGCATTGTTGATATAACATTTTTTAGTCTTACCATTCCGCCATAAAAGAATGAAAGACCAGGTGTCATCAGTAACACAAGACCTGCCGCAGTGAGCATCCAAGCAACATCTCCAGTTACAATAGGGCCACCCTTCACCACACTCTCTTTTACGGGCATCAAAACACCCAGAAGGCTCAAAAAAACAAGAATGAGAAAAGGGATAGACCAAGTCAACCGCTTCATAAAAAACTCCTTTAGAAACTACTTTGGGATTTACAAGAGAGGCTTCTTCGTAACAGAAGTTTCCAAAACGTCTAAACATCTCTACGGGGTAAAGATTATGACACAGATGTCAACCCTATATCTATTTTTCTTACTTTAAGAGTCTGTTTAGTGCCAGGAATGTAATTAATGGTATGTGAAAGCAGTTAGTCGAGTATTTTGTCTAACCCTCTTACCAATCCAACATAATTCTTTACTTTACGGATTGCCAAAAGGGTTCCTGCTATATAAGGAGTAGCTCCGTTTCCTGCATCATGACGTATGATAAGGCGTTCATCTGCACCACCGAAAATGGCCTCAACACCAAGAACATATCCTGGCAGGCGTATAGAATGAACTTGCGTTGAGCTTAAGGTAGCTCCTCTGCTCTCTCTGAATCCTACAGTTTTGTCTATTGGATGGGTGAGATCTGGTGCTTTAACCTGAGAAAGTCTAAAAGCCAATTCACGTGCTGTACCGCTTGGAGCATCCTCTTTTCTGTCTGACGCATAGTCAATGATTTCCCATTGTGATAAATATTTTGCAGCTTCACAGGCAAAACGTTGCAGCAAAACGGCTGTGATTGCAAAATTTCCAGCAGCTATAACTCCAACACCTTTGTCCAAAGCCGCCTGCTCTATTTCGATAAAGTCTTGATCGGTCAAGCCCGAAGAACCTATAACAACATTTACTTTTCTGTGAATTGCTTCCATTACGTGGGCTTTTACTACAGTAGCTTTGGTGTAATCAACCAATATATCGACTGGAGTATGGAGTGCTTCTGTTACAGAAGCACTAATAGTTAGGTCAAGAGATGGCTCTGCTGTTAAATCTTTTAGATTATAACCCTTATGGCTTCGGCAGACACCAGCTACAACCTTAATATCTTCTGTCTTAGAGATAGCTATGGAGAGTGGTTTTCCAACCCACCCTGTTACACCAGCAATGCAAACTTTTAACACTATTTTAGCCTAACTTATCTTTTCAAATTTTAAGAAAGCCAACCTTGCAAAGGACTTGCAGCTACAACAATAGTTTGATCGCGCTCAGGCCCAGTTGAAATCAGACCTATGGAACATTCCATAAAGTCTTCCAAAAACTTCAGATAGTCACGAGCACGAACAGGCAAGTTATTATAGTCTTTCAACCCAGAAGTATTTTCCTGCCATCCAGGAAATGTTCTGTAGATCGGTTCTACTTCTGAGAGCAGTGCAGCAGAAGAAGGTATCTCTTCCAAAGTTTCACCACGAAGCTTGTATCCAACACAAACCTTGATATCAGGAAGATGGTCTAAAACATCAAGCTTTGTTATAGCAACAGCAGTCATGCCATTGAGCATGACACTGTAGCGAGCAACCACACCATCAAACCACCCTGTGCGACGTGGACGACCCGTCACAGCACCAAACTCTTTGCCAACTCTCCTTATCTGTTCTCCTGTCTCGTCTTTGAGTTCAGTTGGGAAAGGTCCACTTCCAACACGTGTTGTGTAAGCTTTAGAAATTCCTAACACCCCTGTAATTTTATTTGGGGCAATTCCTGTTCCGGTTATTGCTCCTCCAGTAGTTGAATTTGAAGATGTAACAAAAGGAAATGTGCCATGGTCTATATCGAGCATAGTCCCTTGTGCACCTTCAAAGAGGATATTTTTGCCCTGTTTTATAGCATTGTTCAGATAGTATGCAGTATTTCTAACTAGTGGACGCAGATTTTTGGCGTGTTTAAAGTAACTGTCATACTCATGCTTGCTCTCTTCGAGGTAGGTTCCATCTGCCTGTAGTCTTCTTTTTACATCGAGTAGGTTGGCTTCTACTCTGGTGCGAAAAGTTTCCATATCGAGAAGATCTCCAGCACGCAGTCCACGCCTGGCAATCTTATCTTCATAAGTTGGTCCTATACCCCGCAAGGTAGTACCCACTTTGTCTTCTCCTCTTGCTTCTTCACTTGCTTTGTCAGTAGCGCGATGGTAAGGAAGTATCAGATTAGCTCTGTCACTTATCAACAGACTTTCACGAGCTTCAATGCCAACAGCACATAGCTCTTCCATTTCTGCTTCAAGCGCACCTGCATCTACAACTACACCATTGCCTATCACACAGGTTTTCCCAGAGTGAATAATGCCAGAAGGGATCAAACGGAGTATAAATTTTCTATC
>JAEUQL010000642.1 GCA_016789295.1 Blastocatellia bacterium
TAGGAGATACAGGAGAGTCCGCACTTGCTAATGTGAGGATGGACACTATTCATGCTCTTACCAGAGGACCTTACACACCTAAAGCTCCTTTAAATCCTCGTATAGATCTTAGCAACAGTCCAAACCATCTGTTTAGACGGGCGGTAAGACTTGTTAATGGACAAAATCTCTCAAGAACTGGCACTGGCTCATTAACAGCTACTCTGGGACTCAACCAGAACCGTGGAATCACTATAGCCACAGAAAACCCTGCTTACGTACAAGGCAACTATAACACTGGCATACCAACAACATTTGGTTCTCCTACACCTCCAGCAAACTATCCAGGCCCACAAGTTCCTTGCTCAGTAGTTGCTGACGCAGTCACAGTACTGTCAAATGCCTGGACAGATGCCATTAGCTATCTTTCACCTTACAATCCTGGTGGCAGGGCTGCATCAACTACTGCATACCGATTTGCAGTGTTGACAGGAAGACCAAGAAGCGGCCTGTTTAATGGCGCAAATGACGATCCAATGTGGGGAGTAGTAGGCACAAATCCACGCAACGAGCCTGACGACACCCGGCTTTATGGTGGAGTACACAACTTCCTTCGTTATATAGAAAACTGGGGTGGGCAAAGGTTGACTTACACTGGAGCACTCATTGATGGATGGGATAGCTGGCAAGCAAACGGCACATTCAAGTGCTGTAACACAGTATATCAACCACCAACACGTGACTACACGTTCAATACTGCTTACCTTGATCCAAAGCAGTTACCTCCAGGAACACCTAACTTGCAGTACTTGCTTCTGACAAGTTTCCGTCAGAACATCAATCCACGCTAAATTAAAATTCATATTAGCAATTAAAAGGCACAGTTTCGCACTGTGCCTTTTCTTTTTTAGATTCAGATAGGATTGTTGGCTTCTTTGATTCTTCTGGCTAGCTCCAGCTTTATGCTCTTTGTCCAGAAAAGCTAGGCTTACTTATAAGTCTTCTTTTGGCAAAGCTGTGATAGCTTTTCTGATGTGTGCCAAAGGAGCACGGTTGTTGAATACTACACGCCTGCCACGCACTTCAACGCCAAGTTTGTTCCACAGCTCTTGAAGGTCTACAGTAACCGGGGTTGCTTTCATGCTGTCATAGAGGTTTTTCATCACCTGTACGCCAACAGCTTTGTCCCCTGTTTCGAAAGCTCTATCAGCATCCCAAAGTGCAGTGATGGTACCACCGGCAGCAACTATTCCACGCATTGCCTGCTCAAGCCCTTTTCTGTTTTTAGTCTTTTGACGTATCTCGACATCAGCAACCAAGCAGAAAAGAGCACCTCCCCAATAGATCCTTCCCCAGCTAGGAGTGTAGTCTAGACCTTTGTCACCATCTTTTGGCTGACCTTGAGGAAGATTACGCACTAGATCACCCCAAACCTCTTCTTCACTCACTAGCCCAACACGTGCACGTGCTATTGGTTCAATATATGTAGCCATACCTTCTTCCATCCAGTTATGACGATCACGCAGCGAAGGAAAGCCAAGGTGTACCATTTCATGAACCATTACCCAATCATCTTCCAAGTCTTCAGCTTTTGAAGATGAGCCAACGTAGACATTTATCAATGGACGCCCATGACCATCAGCAGTACCGTATTTCACTCCACGTCCATATGTAGGTTTAACAACAATGGTAACCTGCTTGACAGGAAAAGTGCCATAGTATAACTCTACAGCTTGTGAAGAGAGTTTTATCCAATCAAGTATTTCCTCTTCTGAGAGGTCTAACTGCCCAGGGGCAAATTTTACCTCTATCTGACTACCTGTTAAGGATATTCTATGACTTGATACGTATTGAGAATTTGCTGAATTTTTTGCTGAAGGCAGGTTGGTCGGTTGAGATTTAATAACAGTAACAGTAGATAAAAATGTTATAACAGCTATCAAGGTGCAAAGAACTGGTCGCATATCTTCTACCACCTCTAAATATTTAATTTAAAAATTGACTAATTCTAAGCTCTCTTCTTGAAAGTTGCACAGTAATTGTTTACCAAAGTAGCAAAATTTTCGCTTAACACCTCAACCTGCTCTTGTGAAAGATGGGAAGTTCCACGCTCGACTATCATTGCAAGCAGTCCTCGTGCGTGCTCTGTTATCAGATCATAAGGGTCAAAACCGATCTGTTCACTGCTAGCTTCATTACTATCCTCTTCCGTTTTAGCAAACGATCCAATCACCTCTTTGCGCACAAGCTGATCGAGATAAAGTCCCAACTTGGCTTCTTGCTCTTTAAAAAATCTGTAAGTCTCTGGAGCTACACGTGCAGTAATTAGCTTACGCCTCTTTTCTTCAGGTAGAAGTTTACGTCCAAGTCGATTTTTGCCCATAAACCTATTCATATTACTTAACTCGAAAGAAGTTTTGTCACAGTAAAACTCAAATTTTATTATTGAACGATGGTGCTCATTCTCTTCTCACTTTGCAACAAGAGCCGAGCTTTTCTATCACTAAATCCGATATTCAAGGCTAGTTAAAGATGCTTGGTTT
>JAEUQL010000643.1 GCA_016789295.1 Blastocatellia bacterium
AGAGGTTGAAAAGAGTGCAAGATCACTGTTACTTTTTGCATCACTTGTTTATGGATTAGCACTTGGAGTACATCACGTTACAATCCTGCTTACATTTCCAGCAATTTTTGTGTTGGTCTATTTAACAGTTGGGAAAGAGTATATTTTTAGCAAAAGATTACTTCTGTTGTTTGTAGCACTTTTTATAGGACTTTCGATCTATATCTATCTTCCATTTGCAGCAAGTCGAGAGACCATAATTAACTGGGGAAATCCAAAAACTTTTGCCAACTTCTATGACCATATCTCCGGTAAGCAGTACCAGGTTAATCTCTTCTCGTCTGGTATGGACAAAGTCTCTGAAGAACTTAGCCAGTTTTTACGGATAATCTTTCAGGAGTTTACTCTAGTTGGTCTACTGGTAGGTCTTTTCGGCTTTTTTGCTGTTTGGCAAAAAGAGAAACGACTATTCTGGTTTGTAACTTTGATAATATTTTTTGACCTTGCGTACTCGTTCAACTATGATATTGCAGAAGATAAAGATGCATACTATCTGATAACCCACTTTGCCTTTACTCTTGTAATAGCAGTTGGAGCAAGATATATGCTAGATGTAGCGTCAAGAAAAAACGGCCTTGTCCTACTCTCTCTACTCGTTCTGCTGCTACTTCTTCCCTGCTTAAATTTTTATACACACTATTTTAGAAACAATCGTAGCAACTACACTATAGCCTACGACTATGTTAAAAATAGTCTTAGCAGCATAGAAGAAGGTGGGCTACTCCTAACAGCAGACTGGCAGATGTATTCACCTTATCTCTATATGAGACATCTGGAAAACTTTCGTAAAGACGCAACTGTAATAGATACAAACCTGCTACGCCGTTCTTGGTATGTAGAGATATACCTAAAACGTGAGTATCCAGAAATGATGAAAGCCTGTGCAAATGAAGTTGAAGCCTACATGAAAGACCTGCGTCTTTTTGAGCAAGACCTTCCTTATGACATACCAGCTATTAACAGAAACTATTTTGCAATGGTAGAAGCTTTCATCAAGTTTCACACACCAAAACATTCCGCACACATAACGCTACCTATAGATGATGGAGTTGGTAGAAACTACACTTGGGTTCCACAAGGGCTTACTATGCTGCTTAGCAGTTCGAAAGAGTTTATACCTAGCTATCCAAATATAGATCTTAAAAGTATTAGTGATAGTTCACAATATATTGACCAAGTAGCAGAAGAGAAAGTAGTTCCACGTTATTCGATGATGTTTATCAACCGAGGGAGATACTTAAATCTTCACAACAAAAATGATGAAGCTCTCAAGTTCATAGAACTTGCCATCAGGCTTGAGCCTGAGCGAGATGCAGCCTATGAAGCATTGGGAGATGTCTACACAGCAATGGGCAATCAGACCGAAGCACTGAAAGCCTATAGAAACGCTCTTGAAATCAACCCAAACAACAGAGAGGTGATTAAGAAACTGCAAAGGCAGTAGCGAAAGGTTGTAAGTTTGAGTTTGGAATATTAAACTTTCAGTTTCTAACACTTCTGCTTCTATCTTCAATATTATGAGACTCGCAAAAGTTATAGGAAACGTTGTAGCAACTATAAAAGACCCAGAGCTTGTTGGCGCAAAGCTACTGATAATACAGCCGCTCGATGCCAATATGAAGACGGTTGGCAAGCCTATGGTCTCTATAGATTCGGTTGGTGCTGGAGCAGGTGAACTTGTATTCTGGTGCAGAGGTAAAGAGTCTTCTTTCCCTTTCTCCCCAGCAGAAGTTCCCACCGACTGCACGATCACTGGAATAGTTGATCGAGTCAATATTGAACTGGAGTTGGAGAAGAGATAATGCTACTTGCACGTGTGATAGGAAACGTTGTAGCTACGCAGAAAGAGGTTGGTCTTGTTGGTGGACGGATTCTGATGGTACAACCAGTGACGCTTGATGGACTTGCCCAAGGTAGTGCTTTTATGGCTCTTGATTCAGTCGATGCTGGAACGGGCGATCTGGTAGTGGTTGTGCAAGAAGGTTGGTCAGCCTCTACAGCATCAACAGGCGTAGAAGGCAGAGCAATAGATGCTGCAGTAATAGGTGTTGTAGACGAAATTGAAAGTGATAAATAATCTTCAGAAGCACAAATACAATGCTGGTAGGCAAACATGGTAAATGAAGACTTCCTTAGACAATTAGCCAGACAGATCAGCAAGAACGTAGTCAATTCAACAGCAACTCAAACATCCGAGAATCTGGCCATATTTTGTGATGGTGTCAGTAACAACTTGAAGACAGAAGTCTTGGCTGCATATCCAAATATTAGAATTTTAGAAAATAGTCACACAGAAGATCTGTCTCAGATAAGAACTGTCCTGCTTGTTGCCCCTTCTTTGGATATAGCCTCAAAGATCGCACTTCTACAGACCGATAACTCTATAGTCGATCTGATTGTGCGTGCACTCTACACTGGTAAACGTGTAGTAGCTGTTGTAGAAGGACTGTTAACTGTTTCAAAGGATAGGTCAGAGAGTGC
>JAEUQL010000644.1:0-231 GCA_016789295.1 Blastocatellia bacterium
ACTTTACTCTCAAGTGATCTGTTATCGATGATAAAGCAGAGTAACTTGATAGCAAAGTGGTTGTGCTATAGAGCAAAGTGAAGCTACTTGGTAATAAAGTAAGTAAACTTTACTCTCAAGTGATCTGTTATCGATGATAAAGCAGAGTAACTTGATAGCAAAGTAGTTGTACTATAGAGTAAAGTGAAGCTACTTGGTAATAAAGTAAGTAAACTTTACTCTCAAGTAACC
>JAEUQL010000644.1:241-2516 GCA_016789295.1 Blastocatellia bacterium
TTGATAAATGAGGTTACTTTATAGCAAAAAAAGCTTTGCAATAGGGTGAAGGGGTAGCTTACCGAACTATGAGACGTGAGTAGACGAGTTGGTAGCTACGAATAGTTTTCTTCATATCTTGGACAGATCGGAAAATAGGTATTTTCATATTGAAAGAAACAAAGCAGAATAGATAAAAATTTCAAAGATAGTTTAAGACAATGAAAAAATACGTAATATCTATCCTTTTAGCTTCTCTTCTAACCGGTTGTGACACAGCACCGACAACAACAACAAATACCAGTTCTACTGCTGTAAGCCCACCTGCTGTAACTTCTACCTCAACATCTGTAGTAAACAATAATGAAGATCTACGGGCGAGATGGGAAAAGTTAACTTCTTTAAGTGTTGGCGAAAGTATCCCTGAAGTGAAGGCCAGTGACCTTGCAGGTAGAAATTTAACGGTTGCTTCAAGGGAGCACAAGAACGGTGAACTGCTCATTATCTATTCACCTACTTGTCACGTATGCCATGACACTATGCCAAAGTGGATAGAGCTTTATAAGCAATTCTTTCAGCCTCGCAACATTCCTATTCTTGGTGTGTCGGTGTTGAATGATGTTATGACAGTTCAAAGTGTCAATGAGATGAAGATCCCTTTTCCTGTTGCTTCTATCCCTGACATAGATTTTAAGATAGAGCATAAGATATCAAATGTTCCAACTACTTTGATACTTGACTCTACAGGAACGATTAGAAAAATGTGGGTAGGGAATCTGGACGAGAAGGCTATGTCAGACATCGTGACACATTTTTGCCCAGAATGTAATGTACAGGTTACAAAATAGGAACACTACAAGAAGAGTAATGGTTCTAAGTAGTTAGGCGTTTATATATACCAGGCATTCTTTCAGGCAGGCTTAAGACATTATCTATTATGGTGTAACCAACTTCTCCATACAGATCTTTGAGTTGCTCTTCTGACTCTCGGTCAATTGTTATGCAGAAGGGTGTAATGTGCGACATTTTAGCCTGCCTTAGAGCTATTTTAGTATCTTCGCGTGCATACCTTGAATCACCATAGTCGTGGTCATAAGGTCTGCCATCACTCAGAATTATAAGCAGCTTGGTTTTAGCCATCTGTTGATCAAGTCTAGCTACAGCGTGTCTTATAGCAGCACCAAGACGAGTATTATTCTGATAAGTAATACCAGCAATACGCTTTTCTACTTCAATGGAATAGTTTTCATTGAAATCTTTGATTATATAAAACTTGACGTTTCTTCTGCCTTCACTTGTAAAGCCTTGAATTGAATAGCCATCACCAACGGCTTCCAGAGCTTCACTCATTAGCACTAATCCTTCTTTTTCAATATCAATAATCCTTTGACCAGGTTTGGAGTAAGGTTGATTTGGATGGCGGCTGATGGTTCTAGCTGTCGAGCTAGACATATCGAGTAGGAACGAGACGACTACATCTCGCTGCTTTCTCAAATTTCTTGTATATAGGCGTTCGTTTACTCTTCCAGAGCTTCTTCTATCTATCGCATAATCGATCACTGCTTGAAGATCAAAATCCTCTCCGTCTATTTCTCCATTGATCTTTCGAAGGTTTTCAGGTCTAAGTAACTGGAACTGGTGTCTGATAGAAGAGATAATACCGGCATAGCGATTACGTACCGTTTCAACAAAGCCTTTAGTCCCTGATGTATTACGTCTTTCTAAAACACGACACCACCTTGCTCTATAATCACCAAGTTCTCTATCCCATTCGTCATAGAGAAAGACTCTATCACCTTCTTCAAGAGGTTGTTCAAAGACCTCCATTTCACTTGGTAGTACGGTAAATATCTCTTGGCTACTGCTTGCCATCTGTTCAGTTGAAGGCGTCCAGTAGCTAAAAGGTTCGCTCATAGAATTTGAACTCTGTTCTTGGTTTTGGCTTGAGTCTGCTTGTTCGCTGCTGGAAGAGGAACTGTCATCGTCTTTCTTGGTTTCGTCTATTTGCTCGGCCTTCATCTCTATTTCATCGCTCTCTTTCATCTTCTCTATGAGGTCATAGATTTCGAGAGTAGCCTGTAGAGTATCGGCCACAGTTGAACTGTGATCTATGTAGTTAGCAAATATTCTGTCTATCTCTTCTGCCACCGGGTAGAAGCGTTTAGCTCTTTCTGTTGTTTGTCCAAAAATAGCTGCTTGAAATATCAGTTCAAAGATGACTATTTCGCCAGGCAACTGCTCTATGTGTGGTCTAGACTGAGAGAGTCGAGAGCGTACAAAATCAAGTTCTCGGCGA
>JAEUQL010000645.1 GCA_016789295.1 Blastocatellia bacterium
CGTGTGGAAAGTAGTGATTGCCTTCGACCACTACTGTGTCATTACTCTCTGCTATGACAACACCACGCCAGATAGCTTTCATTTCTAGTCTCCTTTACTAACCTTGCCTAGCATAATAGTTTTAACAGGTTGAAACTGTTTGAGTGAGTATCGTAAAATTTTTGGGCTTTTGAAAGTCAACTTTGAAGACCATACCAGATTGTTTAAGAATAATGAAAAAACGAAACATACTTCCTGGTCAAGAATCGGTGTGGAACTATCCACGTCCACCAAAACTTGAGCCGACCAGTGCTGAACTGGTTGTAATCTTTGCTGGTGAAGTAATAGCACGCACTTGTCGAGGTTTCAGAGTTCTTGAAACCAGCCACCCTCCATCGTACTATTTCCCACCAGAAGATGTTCGCCTCGATCTACTACAGCAGCTCACTCGTCGGTCATTTTGTGAATTTAAGGGCTATGCCACTTACTGGAGCATAGAAGTAGATGGGCACAGAGCAGAAGAAGCTGCTTGGAGCTACACAAATCCAACTAGCAGCTATCTGCCAATAAAAGGTTATATATCTTTTTATGCAAGTCGTGTTGATGAATGTTTTGTTAATGGTGAGAAAGTAGAACCGCAAGAAGGTGATTTTTATGGGGGGTGGATAACTTCAAACATAGTAGGCCCATTCAAAGGTGGTGCTGGAACTCTTGGTTGGTAATGGGTAGCAGGGATGGGGATAGATTTAATTAAATGAGGAAAAATCGATGAAGAAAAATATTGAGATTGTCAGGCCAAAAAACAGTCAGCTCAGTAACATAGAGCAAGAAGTAAGGGAAGGTTTGACAAAGCCTCTACCAGAGATCCCTTGCAAATACTTCTATGATGATCGTGGAAGCCAACTCTTTGACCAAATAACACAGTTGCAAGAGTATTACCAGACTAGAACAGAGTTGTCTATTATTCAAAGAATAGCAAGTAATGTAGTCGATAGATTCAAGCCAGAAGAACTGGTAGAACTTGGATCTGGTGTTGGATTAAAAATCCGTACAGTTTTATCAGAAATGTCTCTTCGAGGATTACTAAAAAAATGTACGTTTTTTGATATTAATGAAACATTTCTTGTACAGTCTTTGGCAGAACTGGTTGAAATCTATCCTCAGCTCAGAGCGCGAGGCATCATAGCGGACTTCATACACCATCTGGATCTTATAGAAAGAAGTGGAAAGCAACTGATACTCTTTTTTGCAGGAACTATAGGGAACTTGCATCCAAAAGACGAAGTTCCAACATTTTTGCAAAGGCTGGCTAAGCAGGTTCTACCTAGTGATGGTCTACTGATAGGTATTGATTTAGTGAAAGACGTTCGTCGTCTTGAAGAAGCATATAATGATGCAAAAGGTGTAACAGCAGCTTTTAACTTAAACATTCTAAATGTTATCAACAATAGGCTAGATGCAAACTTTAATACTGAAGAATTTGAACACGTAGCATTCTATGATACAGACAATAACTGGATAGAAATGCGGTTGCGTGCATTGTGTGACACAAGAGTAGATATTGCAGGTTGTGATTTGAGCTTGGTTTTTAGGGAAGGTGAAGAAATAAAAACCGAAATTAGCTGTAAATACACACGGGAGTCTTTCGAGGAGACTGTTTTAAAGTCAGGGTTAAAAGTTACTAACTGGTACACAGACGACGAAAAGCTCTTTGCTCTTTGTCAGCTTGAGGTGTTTTAGTAGTTGAAATAGACAGGGAAAAGGTGATGAAAGATAAGTTTCAAGCTCTATTTAAGAGAATGTGGGAGCGTAGTGACAAGATCTTTGGGGTGTTGACTGGAGAAGGCTTTTATACAAGTCCTATCAAGTACAGATATCCTTTTATCTTCTATCTTGGTCATTTACCTGCATTCTGCTGGAACCAGCTTTGTGATGGAGTGCTGCAGTGGAAGTCGTTAAACCCAGACTACGATCTGCTCTTTGAAAGAGGAATAGATCCACCAGTAGATATCGACTTTCAGCCAAATGAGACGGAGCTTTGGCCAACAGTTGAAGATGTTATCTCTTATCGCGATAAGGTGAGAGCCTCTATTTTTGATGGTATTGAAGAGGTAGACCGTCTCAGTAAGGTTACAAAAGGCGACCCACTAATTGAAAATGGGCGTATTTTGCATGTAGTACTCGAACACGAATTGATGCACCACGAAACCCTTCTCTATATGCTTTGCCAGTTAGATTTTGACAAAAAGTTGAAGCCTTTGGATTTACCACTGCCAGTGCTCGGCAAAAATGCAGTAAATTCATTGGTTAGGATAGATGGTAGAGGGGTACGCTTGGGCATTGATTTTGAGGCTGTAGAGTTTGGGTGGGACAATGAATTTGGTCAGCAATGGGTTGATGTTAAGAGTTTTGATATTGATCGGTATCCTGTAAGTAATGCTGAGTTTCTGCAATTTCTTCAGAATGGAGGATACAGAGATAGCAGATTTTGGGATGCTGATAGTTGGCAATGGAAGAGCAGAGAAAAGATTG
>JAEUQL010000646.1 GCA_016789295.1 Blastocatellia bacterium
CTACATCCACAATTTGCGTCATACTCATATCTCGTCTCTTGTCCCAACTGATCCTTTGTACTTACTACTCTTCCTATTGCGTCATACACTGTTGTTGTGAATGTTCCATCTGTGAATATAGTCTTTATCAACCTTCCTAATCTGTCATACTCATACCTTGTCTCTCTTCCCAGTTGGTCTACACTTGTCAACCTTCTTCCTTCTGCATCATATGTTGTCCTCGTACTTGTCCCATCTCCATATCTTGTACTCAACAACTGCCCTTGATCGTCATACTCATATCTTGTCTCTCTTCCCAACTGATCCTTTGTACTTGTGACTTTTCCTATATCGTTGTAACTTGTCGTTGTACTACTTCCATCTGCATATGTTACCTTCACCAATCTGTTCAGCTTGTCATAGCTGTTTGTTGTCGTCAGCTCTTGCTCTGTCCCATTTACCCTACGACGACTTACCTGCTTTATCTGATTACCATTTCCATCATAGCTGTAGCTTACTCTGTTTCCTAATCCGTCTCTTACTTCTGTTAACTGTCCTCCTACATACTGATACCTTATTTCCTATTGCATCTTTTTGACTTAGCAAGTTACCAAACTAAGCTTTGAATCTTGAGTAAATCTTGTGTCAAGAAAAAAACTTGAACATCAAGTGGTTACTATTTCTCTAGATTTTAGATTCTCTCTTCTTTAGATAAGCTTTTATAAATTCCAGTTTCTCACGTACATGAAAACTTTTATGTTTTTCTGCTATCTGAAGATATCTATCTGCTTCTTCTGGTGTAACTAATCTGAGCCATAATAGTTGATCAAGCACACCAAGTCCCCAATTTTGAATGTCAGGATCTTGGTCTTCAAGAAACTCAGGAATCCATTCTAATGCGCGATTATCTGCAATGACACGTAGAAGCTCAATAGCAACTCTTTTATTTTCAATATTAATATCTGATTTATATATATCATAACAGTGCTTCATTGCAGACCATGGGCGTATATGAGATAAGACAGATCGTACAAGTTCGCTACCAGGCTTTCCTGTAATATAATACTCAACAGCTTGTTTTATATTGTCTTCTCCTAACAACATTTCTATAGCACGTTGTGCGTGTCTACTACTGCCGCTTCCGCCGTTTTCTCTAAGTGTACTCATTTGACTAGCTAATAATTCCCAATTAATTGGTTTCATCATCATGTTGAGCTATTCCTTTCATTGCTTGAAATTATGACCGTAAGTATTTTCTGTATCTACTCTATACTCAATATTTCTATCATCAAATGTAAAGCGTACAAAGTTCCCACCTAAAGTAACTCCACCTGGAGGATATGCTCTATATCTGTTACTACTTTTACCTATTGCTGTCAAAAAATCTGATTCGAGATAGCTAGGTATTAGATCTCTGCCCACATAAAACAAAACTTCTAATGCTAATTGCATTTGAGCCACAGTTACTCCAGGGTTTTGTGGTGCTTCTCTAGCTTCTGAATGAATATGGTCATCGTTTTGTGTGTCTCTTTGCAACTGAACTCTCATTGAGTTTGGTCTGTTTCCATCACAAGGATTACCTGTTCTTCCAATTCCACCCTTACCTCCAGTTCCGCCTGTTTTATAGTAGGTAGCTACAGATTGAGAAATGGAACTACCTAGATATACAGAGCTACAAACCGCGACAGCAGCTATTGCAGCACTGAGTAAATGAGTACTGATTCTTGCAAGAATGTTCGCTCCTATTACACCAGCAGATGTTCCAGCAATAGTTGCCTCTGCATTTCCAGTTGGATCGAGTTTATTAATTGGGTTAGCACTTACATAAAGGTATTTATGAAGTGAAGAAGGAAGCAGTCTTACACCTTCAATTTCATCCATTGTGAAGAACCTACCTCTGTTGACATCAAGATATCTGGCACGGTTGTAGTAAAGCCCCAAATCACTATCCCACTGTTCACCAGCATAGAGATAGTTGTTAGCAGTGTTTCCAGTCTGGTTGATGATGTTGCCGAAAGCATCATAATCATAGGTGTCGGTGATTGTGCCTGTTGAGTCGGTCAGGAATCTGACTGAGCCATGTCCATCATATCCGTAGAATGACACCTCATAAGCATTGTTGATGAGTTGGCGTTGGCTGATGAGGTCTAGTCCATAGCTGTACTGTTTGACTACTACTTCATCCTCTATCTCTTCTACTACTTGTGCATATCCTGTCAGGTTGTTTGTATCTACCAAATACTTTGTTGTTCTGCTTTCACCGTTTTCAGTTACACTCTTCTCTACACGATTGCCATCTCCATCATACTTGATTGTGATAACCTTTCCATTTCCTTCTGCTCTGATTATCCTATTCTCAAAATCATAAGTGTAAACTACTCCATTGGCTTCTACTGTGCTTCCATTGTTATCATAGCTATCTGTTGTAAGCCTGTCGTTATCATCTACACTGATGTTTTGCTGTGTTGTGATTGCTGATACTGTTGAGATACGAGACAGTCTGTTTCCTACTTCATCATAGCTGTATG
>JAEUQL010000647.1 GCA_016789295.1 Blastocatellia bacterium
GCTCACCTGCCATGTCTATATCTCCAAGCAGTGCTATACCAAAGTCTGTTCCAACATAGACGCTATCTTCTAAAACGGCTATTCCCAAAACTCTATTTGATGGTAACCCGTCATTAGTAGTAGAGTGTAACCATCTACCTCCACTTCTAACAAATAGCCCATCAGTAAATGTGCCATAGTACTCTACTGCTTTAGCTTCCACCATCTCTGTCACAAAACCACTTCCTGATTTTGTTGATAGCCGTAGTGGCTCAACTTTAGAGAAAGAACTACCATCATATTCAAGCAACCCTAAACCGCTTGCACCTACTAGCAGTTTACCCTTATTTACTGTTAGGTTACTAATCCTTTGTGCCTTTTTTGCTAACTTGTATGAAGTAAAAAAGTCTGAGCTTACTTTAAATAGTTCTCCTGTGGCAGAACCTAGAAAAAGCTGGCCATTATAGTTTTCTATTGCTGTCAGATTACTTGATGCAAGCCCATCTGCTGTAGTGTAGTGTCGTTTTATCTCTCCACTGGTGCTGTATTCTACAAGACCACCGGAGGTTGCAAAGAAATAGCTATCACCAAGCCTCGCAATCTCATGTACAACACTATGCGATTGATAAACTTTAACGTCTGAGGTTGGGAAGATTTGTGAAGTAGAAAAGTCTATCTTGGTTTCAGATGCTAACTGCTTCTTCAGATCTGCTATGCCTCTATTCCAATATCTCTGACCGAACCACAACCACGAGAAGATAGCTAGAAGAGAAAGAGTAAAGATATATATCAGAAGCGGCTTCTTTTTTAACATACTTAAATGATCTTTTCCATATTTTCCACTATCTTTTCTAGTATCTCGCAATGACTGTAAGATGGCAAACCGTGAGATCACCACCAAGTTCTTGTGGGAAACCACTCCGGATGGCCACAACAACTACTTGCTCCACCTGCTAAGAACCACAGACTACAAGTTGCATCTCGGCTAAAGATGTGGTCTAATTGATACTGACTGTTAATCTACATTATCCCTTATTCTTTCCCAAAATGCACATTTTCTGTAAAGCCTAAAGACAGCTTTCTTTGTAGGTACAGTCCAGTCTTTGTTGAAAGAGTAGCTCTTCTCACAAACTCAATCTAAGTAAAAGTTTTTTCACCAAATCTTAGGCATTGGAGAATAGGTTATGAAGATTATTTTTCTAAGAATTTTTTTAATCCTGTCTTTTCTATCAGTCTTTAGTAGCAGCATATATGCTCAAACCGGGGCGACTACTGGTAGTTTTCTAATAAAAATAAAGGACATGCAGCAGATCTCCATTCAAGGAGCTACAGTAACCGTTAAGCAGTTGGAGACTGGCTTTGAAAAGACGGCTCAATCGGATGCAAGTGGACAGATAGAGTTTTTACAGCTTCCACCAGGTCCATACACGATAGTAGCTGAAGCTGAAAACTTTACGAGTAAAGACTATAAACTATTTCTTAATGTTGGCATCAACGGTTTGATAACATTTCAGCTTGCACCTTCAGGCACAGTTGAGACTATAGACGTCATAGCCGACATTAGCATGTTTAGAACCGAAAGTAGTACAAACACAACCAGAGAGAGAATAGAAGAACTACCGATAAACAGACGTGGTTTTTTCACTTTTGCCATTACTGCACCTCGCGTTGTTCCTGACAGGTTGCCAGGATTTGGCACGGCAGCTACCTCTGGACTATCTTTTAATGGACTTCCAGGAAGAGTAAACAACATCAAGACAGATGGACTTGACAATATTGAGCGAGGCTCAGGTTCAGTCAACACTGTGTTTAGTCAGAACTCGGTTGACGAGTTTCAAGTAGTCTCGGACGGCTACTCAGCAGAGTTTGGGCGTTCCATAGGAGGTATAATCAATATAGTCACCAAAAAAGGTGGCAACGACCTCCATAGTTCGCTTTTCTTCCTAAATCGAAATGACAAAACAAGCTCGCGAGATGCCTTTGCTACCTTCAAGCCCCCTTTTTCCCAAAATCAGTTTGGATTGACTCTAAGTGGTCCTATCAAACGTGATAAGCACTTCTTCTTCTCTTCTTTTGAGCGTCTGACTGTGAAACAAAACAGTATTGTCACAATCTTGGACAGTACCATAGCAGCAGCCAACCGCAGAGGTTTTAATGAAGCCAATGGGCCAGCACCAACCTCACTTGGTACTACTTTCTTCTTATTTAGGAGTGACTTTAATCTTTCTAGCAGAGATACTCTTACAGTTCGTTATGATGGTAACTTCAGCTTCAATTCTGCTTTTGATCCCATCGGAGGGCTTACGGCTGCAAGCAACTCAACCATTCAAGACCTATCGGACAATGGACTTATAATAAATAATGTCTACACTGGTAACACTTTCATAAATGAGACAAGGTTTAGACTAGGAAGAAGAGATCAGAAACTTTTCTCTAACAATCCAGGACCGCAAGTTCAATTACTCAACCCTGAAGGAAGAGTCTTACTTGGCCTGTTTGACAATGGCGTTCAAAATAGG
>JAEUQL010000648.1 GCA_016789295.1 Blastocatellia bacterium
CCTGAAAACATATCGACAAGATAGCCTTCTGGATCGATGAGTGCAAGGGTTGGCCAAGCTCTTACAGTGTAGCTTTGCCAGATAGTGAAATCACTATCATTGACTACAGGATGTTCTATCTCATAGCGCAAAATAGCCTGATAAAGATTTTCTGAGTCTCGTTCATTCAAAAACTTTGCTGAATGTACACCAATGACTACAAGTTCTTTAGAATAGCGTTTTTCAAGCTTTTTCAAATGGGGTAAGATGTGTATGCAGTTTATGCAGCAGTAAGTCCAAAAATCTAACAGAACAATCTTTCCGCGAAGTTCAGCAAGTTTAATTGGTTGATTGGTGTTGAGCCAATCTTTTCCACTAGAAAACTCTGGTGCACGTACTTTCGATTTAAAGAACTTCAAACTACAGCTCCGTTTCTTTTATAGAATCTTTTTGAAAAAAATAGCCAGAACTGCCTGGCTATTTTCCTGCTACAAAATTGATAGATTCTCTACTGGTCTGATAGAGTTTTGAGAGGTGCAAACTGCACAACAACTGCCCCGCTATCCTTTACAAAGCCATTAAATTTGTGAATCCGGCTTTTTGCAATAGCTATTGGCTTGAGAGCGTCTTTCCAAGGTTCTGGACAGAGTGCTATCTGAAATGCTGAAGGATCGTTTTGCACCTGATTGAACTGAGTTTCGGTGACAAACCCAATGTAATAGATAGTTCCATCTTGTTTCTTTTGTACTTCAAACATTCGAAAACGTCTCTCAGGAAATATTGGTGTATCAGTTTGTGGAGAATAGGTAAATCCATAAACTCCGTTGGGTTGTTTGCCAATAACCTCTCCACCTTCTTGTTTTGTTACTAACCTGAGGGCGTGTTTTGCACGCAAGGACTCAGCTTCTCGCATTGCTGCAGTCTGTTCCGGTGTGTAGTCGGCATCTTCGTAAGTCAATGTCGAATTTCCTCCTATTTGTGATCATAAGAAAAAATTTTCGATATTGTAGACAACAGTATTAAAGTAGACAACTAGCTGTTACCAAAATATGAAGTGGGTGTATAGCCTAACTAGAAAAAACAATACGAAATCCTGTATCAGGAGTCTTTGTTTCTGGTGCACTATGAGTTCTGTAAGCGGATCTACAATTACCACCATTGACCATCCAAGAGCCACCTCTTACAACCCTGTCAGTAGTTTTTGCTAAACTCAACCAAGCTAGGCTATTGCTTGGTGCTCCAATATAGTTTTCGTGCCAAAAGTCTTGGCACCACTCCCAAACATTGCCATACATATCACACAACCCAAACTGGTTTGCAAATTCAGAAAAATCTACTGGTCTTGTCCGACCATAAAACTTTTCTCTGCAAGCCATTCTATAGGGATATAAGCCATTATAGTTGGCAACATCTGTATTGATATTGTTACCAAAAGCAAAAGCAGTCAAACTGCCTCCACGCGCTGCATACTCCCACTCAGCTTCTGTTGGAAGACGGTAGTTCTTATCAGCTTTTGCAGAAAGCTTGGAACAAAATTCTGTAGCTTCATTCCAAGAGACATTCTCTACGGGTAGGTTATCGCCTTTAAATTTTGAAGGATTGTAGCCAACAATGGCACTCCAGATAGCTTGAGTAATGGGATAGCGGCTCATAAAAAATGGGGTGACTACCACTTCGTGTTGAGGTTGTTCACTGGCTGTTCTTTCAGCTTCATTTTTTGCAGACCCCATTAAAAATGTTCCTGCAGGAATAGAGACCATTTCAAGTGTTAGTCCAGGGGTAACTGTTTCAGTAAAATATTCCGTTTCTTGTTCAAAATAGCCCGACAACTTGCCATTTTCATCTATTGTAGGTACTCGAAACTTCAGTCTTTCCGGGTTTAAGAAGCGTGTCTCAAGCATTGAGTGCTTGGCAGTCTCTACAGCTTGAACTATTTGTAGTGTTTCGTCACCATAGATCTCGGTTTTTAAGCTTGAGGGTTTATCTATAAATATCTTCTTGGCTGCAACTGGTTTGTCAAGAGGTTCAAGTTGTTGATAGGTACTAGTGTAATATGCCGATTGAAGTGCTGTACGCATCTCTGCTGCCGAGTGAAATCTGTTTGGCATCTCTTTCTGAAGAGCTTTATCAATAACGGCTTGAATAGCTAATGGAATGGTTGGTGGAAGAGTTTCTGGAGTGCCCCTAAGCAGCGCAGCCAACAAAGCTATAAGCTCAGTTTGAGGAAAAGGGAGTTTTCCTGTTAACAATTGATAGAGGATCACTCCAGCAGACCATATGTCTGTCTGTTCTGATCTTTTTCCTTCAAAAGCTTCTGGAGCCATATATGATGGAGTTCCAGCTACTATACCAGAATGGACACCGGTTTTAAGAAGCCTTGCAAGCCCAAAGTCAGCTAGTCTTGGTGTTGTTCCTTGAAGTAGGATATTGTCTGGTTTTAAGTCTCTGTGAATAATCTTTTTTGAGTGTAGGTGCTCAAGACCAGACAAGATACCAAGTGTCATATTTACTGCATCTT
>JAEUQL010000649.1 GCA_016789295.1 Blastocatellia bacterium
TTAGTTCAAGTTCGCATGATTACAACGAATGCAAACGGAAATGATGAGTGGGTAGGTATTGACGACATAATGATCGCTCAGGATGTTGTAAATCAGCCATCTTTGTCGATCAATAGCGTCTCCATAGCTGAAGGAAATTCAGGCACAGTAAACGCAGTCTTTACAGTAAGTATCTCGGCTGCACCAACAATGCCTGTAACTGTCAACTTTGCAACTGCTAACAGTACAGCAACTGCAGGAAGTGACTACACTGCTGCAACTGGCACTCTCACCTTCCCTGTCAGTAGCACTGCTTCGCAGACTATCTCTGTTCCAGTCATTGGTGACCTTACCTTTGAAAACAATGAGACCTTCTTTGTCAATCTGACAAATCCAGTAAATGCAACAATAGGTACAGCCCAGGGTATTGGCACAATCACAAACGATGACCCAATGCCAACTATATCCATCAATGATGTAGCAGTGATGGAAGGAAATAGTGGTGTCACAAATGCTCTATTTAATGTGAGCTTGTCAAATCCAAGCTTCCAGACAATCACTGTAATGTTTGCAACAGCTAACGGAACTGCTATTGCAGGAACCGATTACACTGCTGCAACTGGTACACTCACTTTCCCTGCAAACAGCACAACTCCACAGACTGTCACCGTTCCAGTTATTGGTGACATAACTTTTGAACCTGCAGAAACATTCTTTGTTAACCTCAGCAACCCAACAAACGCAACCATAGCCGATAACCAAGGTCTTGGAACAATCATGAATGACGATCAAGATCCAGGCGCAACTGCTAATACAACTATCTATGTAGCAGACACTGGAAATAATCGTATTCAACGTTCAACAGACAATGGCTTAACTTGGCTCGCTATCGGTCTTGGCACTGGCAACACTCCTGGTAGATTCTCTTCTCCAAGAGGTGTAGCTGCAAGCTCCGATGATATGTCCATCTTCGTAGCAGATACTGGAAATAATCGTATCCAGAGAACTACTGACGGTGGTAAGAGCTGGCAAGTCCTCGCTAGCTTTGGTGCAGGCACAAGCAATGTTAATGCTCCTCAAGACCTTACTTATGACCAAGTAAATGACAGGCTGTTTGTAACAGACACTGGCAATAACCGCATAATGGTAGCAACTGGTGCAAGAATGACCGCAGCTCCAGTATTTGGTGTGTTTGCCGGAGCTACAGTTGGTGCAGGCGTTGGTAAATTCTCTCGCCCAGCAGGTATTGCTGTTAGCGCAACCGGTGTTGTTTACGTAGCAGACACTGGTAACAATCGTATCCAAGTCAACTCCAACGGACAGGCTACTGGATGGTCAATCTTTGCCCAGAGCAGTTTCGGAACTGCTATTGGTAAGTTTAACAATCCTAGAAGCGTCTTTGTTGACCAGTTCAACAACGTTGCTGTAGCCGATACGATGAACAATCGTATACAGATCTTCCGCAGCAGTAGCTCCACTTGGCAGGAATTTATGACCAATGGTACAACTATTGGCTCAGTACGCTTGCCAGAAGGAGCAAAGATCTCTGGTACAGGAGATGTCTTTGTAGCCGATACAGCAAATAACCGCATTCAGAAGAAACCACTTGCCGGTGGCCCAGCTTCGCTAGTTGGTTCACAAGGCACTGGTGCAGGAAGCTTCTTGCAACCAACAGGTATTCGCTAAACCCTATTCAAAAAAGGAGGCTTCTTGCCTCCTAACCTCTCAAAACCACCGGAACTAGTTATGCTAGCCGGTGGTTTCTATTTTTAGCCACCAAGATCAACCTGCTACAATCTAACGTTTCTATTACTCTCTCAAGCTCTAATCAACCTGCTTTTCTCTAAATCGAGGTCTGTAGACATGTGTAAAATAGCCCTATCTTTTCTGCTAATTTGCTTAACTCTTTTTGGTACAGTATCAGCCCAGACTAAGAGAGTGAGTGATACTACAGAGAGTGAGCATCACTTAGATATGTTTGGATCTTCTCAGATCACACTTGAGCAGATCAAAGAAAAACTAGGAGATACATTAGAAGAGAGGCTTCGAAAAAGAGATTTTAAAGGCATTGAAGAAGCTATCAAACAGATAGGAAAATTTGCCTATGTATCAGTCAGTGAGATTGCCTATATAGAAAATGATGTTACCTCTTCATATACAACTATAAATCTAGTAGATGAAAAAGACAGAGCTAGTCGAATGCTATTTTTTGACCCTCCAACAAAAGAGTTTCCTGACCCAAATGGCCTAATAGCAACTTGGAGAGAGTACACAAGAGTTAATAAACAATGGTGAGATAGACAGGCTTCCCAAGCCCATTCTAGTATCCCAGTTTTTCATAGCCAGATTTAATCATCCTGCTCTAAAACAATATGAAGACCTCTTTGAGATAGAAGCCCCAAAACAGAAAGAGGCTTTTATCCATATCTTATTGGCCTATGAGATTCTTAAAAAAATTAGTGGTAAAGAGTTTGGTGAACGTGACTATAAAGCTTGGGAAGAATGGTTAGCCA
>JAEUQL010000064.1 GCA_016789295.1 Blastocatellia bacterium
GTGTGGAGAGTGGTGACTAATGACGAATTGGAAGGCTAACCCTTCGGTCAAGGCACACGCTTTTTATCTTTTATCATTTTTCTCTTCACCGAGGACTAGGGCACTGCGTGCTGGGACTATTACAGTTCTATCTTTAATTTTTGCTCTACTATTTTTAAGTGGATTGGTGCTGACCTGTATCGCATCAACATATACTTGCCAATTTCCTGTAGGGATTTGGAAAGCTTGTCCTTCTTTATCTGGGTTGAACAGTACCAAAGCTCTTTGCCAACTGTCTTTACCAGTTACGTCCGTAAGGACGTAGCCAATGCCGTTCTTTGGTAGTTCTGTGAAAAGGTCGGTGTCTAGAAACTTTAACCCATCGCGCACAAGTTCAGCCTTGCCAAGAGTGAAGATCGGATGAGCTTTTCTAAGTGCTACCAGACCACGGTAGTAGAGAAAGATGTCATAGTTTGAAACTTTTTGGCTCCAACGAAGCATATTGACTGAGTCAGGTTTATTGTAGCTATTTTCATCACCCCCTTTGCTACGAAGAAGCTCTTGGCCGCTTTGGAAAAATGGTATTCCTTGAGAGGTAAGAATAATTGCAGCACCAAGCTTATCCATTGCTCTGCGGTCTGCATCTGTGATGTTACTGTCGTCAAAGGTTGAAGTAATGAGCCTATCCCAGAAAGTATGATTATCGTGGCACTCAACGTAGTTTATAGATTCTATAGGTTCATTGGTAAAATCGTCTATAGAACCTTTTATGCCACGTTTTACAACATCGATATTTATTCCAGCCTGTACATAGCCTTGTTCACGAGGCTTGAAGACGCTACCTTTGAGTGCATCTCGGAAATTATCATTAAATACAGAAAAGTTGAGACCTTTCTGTTTACCTTTATTTGTAATCTCTATTGGTGTTTCACCTGCTGACCATGGCTCACCATAGATGAGCAGGTTTGGATCAATGCTTCGCAGTTCTTTAACCAGTAGTTTCATAGTTTCTAAGTCTATCAGTCCCATCAAGTCAAAGCGGAAGCCATCTACTTTATACTCATTGACCCAGTACTTTACTGAATCGATAATAAAACGCCTAGCCATTGGAGCTTCAGAGCGAAACTCATTTCCAACACCAGATCCATTCCAGTAGCTACCATCATTTTTACGTCTGTAGTAATAGCCTGGAACAAGCCCTTCAAAGCTGTAAATACGGCTTTTGATGTCTTCGAGCGTGTGGTTATAGACTACATCGAGGACGACTTTGATTCCGCGTTTGTGGAGTGCGTCGATCATCTTTTTGGTCTCTGTTACACGGCTTGCGTTGGCACGCTCTGTTGCATACCAACCATCGGGAGAGTTGAAGTGTACAGAGTCATAACCCCAACCATATTGATCTGATGCTTCGTCACTTTGAAACTCACCTATAGGCATTATCTGGACAGTGTTAATGCCAAGTTCTGTCAGGTGATCTAGTCCTGTATGGATATCGGGTCGGCCATAAAGGTGCGTGCCTTGCTCGGTGAAAGCGAGGTATTTACCACGTCTTTGAATCCCACAATCTGGATCGATGGTGAAATCTCTGATGTGTAGCTCGTAAATGATAGCGTCTTGTTGTGGAAAATCGGGGCGTGGAGCGATAGGTGTTTGGTCAGCAACAACTATTGCACGGCCATTATATGCAGTCACGGCTTGTGCATATGGGTCTACCAGTTCGCGTTCTGGATTGAAGCCTGGGTCTTCACCAGCAGCCGTATAGGTGTAATAAAGGCCGCGACAATCGCCTTCCAAAGTGGCTTGCCACGTACCGTCACTGTTTCTCGTCATCTCTAATTTTCTTGCTTGGTTATCAAAAGGTGATGAATAGATGCGTGTTTCTACTCGGCTCGCCGTAGGTGCGAAGACACGAAAAGTAGTAGCTGTTGGAGAGTAGATTGCGCCAAGAGGCTGAGTAGAAACAAAGGAATCGGCTGGATGTGATAGTTGCCTTGGACTTGCTTTAGTAAGTAAATGGTCTGTTTTTTCAGTTATTAGCATAACAATTAGTAGAAGTAGTAGAGAGTATTTGAGCATGTTGTTTTCTGCCCTTCCAATAGAATATTCGCCCTGTGATTTTTAAAGATTGTAGAAGTGATAGACATTTTTATAGCACAAAAATCGAACTCTCAAAGCGAGAATTGACCTTATAAACAACATTTCCCAAAAAGACGCCGATAAGTAGCTGCAAAAACAGGGAAGAGATTTAATAAAGAAGCTCACTAGACCAGCAAATGGCCTATAATGGAACCGGCAAATTGCTCACCAAACCCAATCAACTTTTTCGATTTCGAGTATTAGAGCCAAGACTTACAAAGGAGTCTGTATGTCGATAAATAGAATCACGGAAAATAGTCAATACCATGTAGATGACACGAGTAGAAAAGAGCCAACCCAAGAGAAGAATCTGCCAGAAACTTCTGTAGCTTCACTTTCAGAAGAGGTAACCAAAGAGGTAGTTAGTGGAACTCCCAAACAGCCTCGAACAACCGAAGGAGAGATGTATCGTAATCAGGTCTCCTCGCGTTTGAAAGATATTGAAGGCGATACGCGGGTAGACACTACTGTTGTAGACACAACTGGACGCACATCTTGGGGTAACATCACCCCATCTGCTCGTAGTCTCAGGTCATCGGGTCTACGTTCAACATCTCTATCTTCAACCACTATCAACAGCACACTACGACCATCAGCAGTTAGTGAAGTGAGCACAAAAGCTACTGTAGATGCTCCTATCAAAAGAAGTGTTACGTTTGTTTATGATGCAGGTCCACACAACCTTAGCAATCTTCAACTCAAAGGAAGCTGGAACAAGACTACAGGTCTGTTTGATCCGCAATGGGGAGGTGGTGATGGTGTAGCTATGACCAATCTTGGTAATGGGAAGTGGGCTGTTACGCTCGATCTTGTTGACGATGGGCTGGCAAAGAACTGGGAATGGGGAGTAGTAGCCGACGGGCCAACAGGCAAGAGCCAATGGGTAGTGATGGGAGAGGGCAATCTCAAGTTCAACCTAAATGAGAACACCAAGACTGTAAATTATGCTCCTACTACATACCATGAAATGGGTTCGCAAAAGCATGGTAATGACATATCTTTCAAGTTCTGGGCACCAAATGCACAGCAAGTTAGTGTCAAAGTTTTTGATGAGTTTGGGCGTACTCAACTCATTCCAATGAAAAGAGACTCAGAAGGTAACTGGTCAGCCATGGTCAAGAACGGCTGGAGCCAGATGGAAGGAAAAGGCTATGTCTATCAGCTTATCGATTCCAGTGGTGCAACGCTTGAGCGCACCGATCCATATGCACGTGTTATGCAAGGTGAACAGACAGGTATAGGCCGCGTCTACATTGACACAAAGACTGGACGAGAAGTCAATCCCTTCCACATCGACCCAGAAGTCTATCAGCAGTTGAGGCCGCAAATTGAAGGGCCAGACCCAGCCGTTGCTGATACTGCACGCCAGAAAGCTTATGCGATGTCAAGAGCTGAGCTTGTCAAGTTTGAGATAGACGATCAAGAGAATGCAGAAAGTGCCTATCTGGTGTTTAAGGATGAGAATGGGCGTCAGTTGACTAAGGATGAACTGATCAACCGACTTGGTCGCTTTGATTCTGGGCTTATAGACAAGCTTCGTGGAGGCAAATATAACGACCTTTGGTCAAATAATATTGATGAGCAAGGGCGTATCAAGATGAGTAATGCTGGAGGAACGTGGACAACACTTGTCAACAATCTAGACAGGCTTACTGGTACGCGCTATGAGTTTCAAGTCTATCAGAGAGATGCAAATGGCCAACTTACAATCAAAGGTGACACAAACCGAGATGGCAACTTTAGCGAAGATGAGGTGAAAGCTTCTAAGTACAATGACCGTTGGAGTAATGTTATAGGTTCAGAAAGTGGGCGCACTTTCCGTGGCTCGGTGATCAAAGAGAGTAACTACAACTGGAAGCACAGCGATGCACCGAGAGAGAAAGACCATAACAAATGGGTCATTTATCAGTTGCACGTAGGTAGTTTTCTTGGCAAAAACAATAACAATAACCGCTCGACATTTGAAGATTTGATGAAGAAGCTCGACTATTTCAAATCTTTGGGTGTCAATACAATTGAATTGATGCCAGTAAATGAGGTTGAAGGTGAGCGCGATTGGGGTTATATGGGTGTCAATAGCCTTGCAATTGAAAGTACACTCGGTTTTGAAGACGAAAATGGTAACTTAGTTACAGGAGCCGATGCACTCAAGATGTTTATTGATATGGCTCACAGCAAAGGACTCAATGTAATAAATGACGTTGTGTATAACCACATTGGTGGTGCACACAACTTCTTGTGGAACATCGACGGAAAAGAAAATGCCTACTTCAACTGGTCTAAAGAGCCTGGCAAGTTTGAGAAGCGTGACACTCCTTGGGGAGCAATGCCTGCTTACAATAACCCAAAAGTACGCCAGTTGTTTGTTGATCACGCAGTAATGCAGATGCAAGAGTTCAATTTTGATGGATTAAGGTTTGACTTTACAGAACCTATGAAAGGTACAGGTGGTAGAGATGGTTGGGATATGATGCGCGAGATGAATCGCCAGCTCCATTTCTTCCGACCAGGTTTCTTCACTGCTGCAGAGCAGTTTGACTATGACCCTGCTATTACCAGACCAGCACTTCCAGATGGAACTGGTGCTGGTTTTGACACAACGTGGTATACAGAGTATCAGCACCGTTTAGTGCGTGACAACGACAACCCAAGTATTATTCAACAGGCTGTAAATGGTTGGCGTACTAATATGGATCAGTTTATGAATCTGCTAACCAACCCTCGCAAGCTCGACAGTTGGAGTAAGGCTGTGACAGTTATCTCCAATCACGACGAGGTAGGAAATGCGCAGCGCACCATAGATGTTGCAGATGGCAATTCTACAGCAAAAATTCCACCACAATGGGCACGCAATGTAGCACGCTTTGCTGCTGGAATTGGACTAGCTTCGCCAGGTATTCCTATCTTCTTTCAAGGTGATGAATCTATGGCTGCAAACAGTTTCAAGTGGGGAACGCCTTCAACCTGGGATAGTGGTTGGGACTGGGAAAGTTTGGGTAAAGACTGGGATTGGAACAGTATCACTTTCAATGACGATCAGAGAAGGCTTTACAACAATCTGTTAGAGATGCCACAGCAAGAGCGAGAAAACAACCGTGATTATCGCAATCTTCAACCCGCAGACAGGGAAGTTTTTAACTACCTCTCAGGTCTTAGTCCAGCCGAGCGAGAAGATGCAATGCTCAATATTGCTCGTCGCCAAACATATAACTTTTATAAAGATGCTTTGGCACTGCGTTCTTCCAGCCCTGCATTTGAGGCCGACGCAGAACTCAAGCGTGTCTACACTCACAATGACAATTCTGTGATGGCTTTCACACGTAAAGAAGGCAATGATGAGTTTCTGGTAGTTGCAAGTCTAAACAAGAATAACCTCCAAAGCTACAGGATGGACTTGCCGCCAGGGCAATGGAAAGAGGTGCTCAATAGCGATGCTGCCCGTTATGGTGGAAGTAACTTTGGAAACTTTGGTGCACTTGTAAATGGTGGCTCAAGCCAGATGAACATCCCTGCAGGTGGATATGTAGTGTTTAAGAAGGTTTAGGCTATCTGGGATAACAGGCTATACTGTAGCCTGTTATCTCGTGGAGGAAGAAGCATATCTTACAAGATATCTACTACCAAAATCTTTTTCATACACATTTGATAACAGCAACTAGCAACTTTGTCTGTTGGTCTTTTGTTTTTGCACTAGGTGAGCTTTGGCTCTTTTCTGCTCTTCCTTTCTTGCTCTTCTCTATATATGCAGTAAGGAAGATATTTACAATCTCTCGCCACTTAGAATCTTCTAAACTGACTATTAGTACCTTAAAAGTTTCAGAGAAGAGTTATAGAGAGCTTTTAGAAAATAATGTTGATGCTATTTTAGTAGTTGATAGGTTAGGTATTGTCCAGTTTGCAAACAGATCGGCAGAGCTATTCTTTCAAAAAAGTGCTAGTCAAATAGTAGGCAAGCCATTTCTTTTCCCTATTTCCAAAGAAGTAACTGAAGTAGAGATTTCAAAATCGGATACGGATGAGTCTATTTTGGCAGAAATACGCATAGTTGAGACTTTTTGGAACGGAGATACTGTTTGTCTAGCTTCTATTCGAGATATCACCTATTGGAAGAGGGCAGAACAGGTACTTCAGGAAGCAAAGACTACAGCAGAGAGTGCAAATAGGGCAAAGAGCGAATTTTTAGCAAATATGAGTCACGAGCTACGCACTCCAATGAGTGTTGTCATTGGAATGACAGAACTTCTTCTCAATACTAGCCTTGAAGACGTGCAGCGCGAGTATGCAGAGATTATACGTAATAGCGGTGAAGCACTGCTTACTATAATCTCTGATATACTCGATTTCTCAAAGATTGAATCAGGTAAACTGGAGCTAGAGAAAGCAGAATTTGAAGTCTATGCTTGTGTAGAACAAGCTTTGGATATGCTTGCTGCGAAAGCTTCAGAAAAAAATATTGAGCTTCTTTATGAGATAGAAGACTCGGCACCAGAGTTTATTTATGGTGATTTAACACGTGTTAGACAGATTCTTCTAAACCTACTCAGCAATGCAGTCAAGTTTACAGATTTTGGAGAGATAGTAGTATCTGTTAAAAGCAGGCAGATAGAGAGCAGTTTTTATGAACTGGAGTTTCAGGTTAAAGACACTGGCATAGGGATACCAAAAGACCGCATAGACCAACTCTTTCAATCTTTCACTCAAGGCGATACTTCCACAACGAGGAAGTATGGAGGCACTGGGCTTGGGCTGGCAATATGTAAGAGGCTCAGTCAGTTAATGGGTGGGACAATATGGGTAGAGAGCAAGCAAGGAGAAGGCTCCAGTTTCTACTTCACTATAATGGCAGAAGCAGTTTTAAAACAGATCTGCTACAGAAATGATCTAGCTGGTAAAAGAGCTATAATTTTTGAACACCATCCAATTAACAGAAGGAATTTAGAAAAGTTTTTGAGTTTATGGGATGTAGAACCGGTCTTTGCCAACTCTATTGGTGAAGTAGGAATACTTGCTAGACAGAATTCTCCAGATGTTCTAATTCTAGATTCTACAGTCTCAACTGCTCGTAATGGGTTTACCAGTCTACAGGGTGAAGATGGGCAGACAAAGATAATAGTACTTACTTCTGTAGGTAAGCAGCAGGTTCTAAAAGCAGAAAGACACCAACATATAACCTATCTTAATAAGCCACTAAAAAGAGGAAAATTACAAGAGACTCTAGTCTCAATGCTGCAAGAAAAAGGGGGGTGCTCTCAACAGAGAGAAGAGACAGAAAAGAGGTTGAAGCCACTTCGAATACTGATTGCAGAAGATAACCTGATGAATCAGAGCATTGCGCTAAAACTGCTCGACCAGATTGGCTACAGAGCTGAAGTTGCAAATGATGGGTTAGAAGTTTTGCAAAAGCTAGAAAGATTTGAATATGACCTGATTTTGATGGATCTGCAGATGCCAAATCTAGATGGTATAGATACAACTCGAAGAGTTAGAAACCAGTTTGCCAACTCTCCAAAGATTGTTGCACTTACAGCAGGAGCAACTTGGGATGATAAAGAGGCTTGTATGGCAGCAGGAATGAATGGCTATCTAACTAAACCTGTAACAATTGAAAAATTACAAAAACTACTAAAGGAGATAGATCAGCTTCAGATACCAGATGAATCTGTGGACTATAATGTACTGAGACAATTTATAGTGCCAAATAAAGCAAAAGAAGGACTAGAATTTGTTAGAAAAATGGTTAAAATGTTTGTTGATGATACAAAAGAGAGGCTTGTAGAGATGAAACAAGCAGCAGCAGAAAGTGATGTAGAGAAATTACGCAAGGCAGCGCACAGCCTCAAAGGAAACAGTGGCACAATAGGTGCCAAAAGGATGGCTAGGTTGTGTGAGCAGATTGAAAAAGGTATTAAGAAGAGCGAACTAAGAGATCCCAAACCAATTTTGACCGAAATAGATTTAGAGTTAGAGAAGGTAGAAAGAATCTTTGCTTCATTTCAGTAGATTAGAACAGGTTATGATACTAGAGTAGGCTTGCTATTGTTTCTTATGACTGAGATAATTGCACTGACCCCTTAATTGATCTTCAGAAGAGAAATCAGTTTGGTAATGTGCAGACTTCTACCTTTTTTTCTTCTACTTTTTTTGGTCTTCAGTCAAAGTGTGAAGGCTCAACAGCCATTTCCAGACGATAAAGTTTTTACTTTTACAAATATCTCGATTAAGCAGGGTCTTTCACACAACACTGTTACTTCACTTCTTCAGGACAGAAAGGGGTATATATGGTGTGCAACTCTAGATGGTCTCAACAGGTATGATGGCTACGAGTTTAAGGTCTATCGCAATGAGATAGGCGTCAACACCAGTCTTTCAGATAATAACATTCGCACCCTTTACGAAGACAGCAGTGGCGTACTTTGGGTAGGTACTTCAAACGGTCTAAATCGATTTGACCAAGACACAGAGACCTTTAGTCGTTATCAAGACACCAATCAAACAACAACACTTTTAGGAAGCAGCGTAGACTCTATATGTCAACTTTCTGAAAAATCTCTATTGATTGTTACAAACATTGGAATAAATATTTTTGATCCATCAACGGGCAGATTCCAAAATAGTAGAAATGGGCAAGTAGAAAATATAGAGCAACCTACAGTAGTCTACAAAGGTAGAGATAGTGTTGTATGGATTGCTAGTCGAGATGGTGGACTTTACAGTTTTGACAAGCAGACTAATAGGGTCGAGCTACGCTACAAACTATATGGATTTACTAGCTATTTTTGTAGCATAGCAGAAGATGAAGACGGGAATTTGTGGCTTGCAAATACAGTTGCTGGTGTAGAAATTTTCAATCCAAAAACTGGTGCTGCTATTCGTCGTTTAGGCATAGATCAGCCACTTAACCCACTTAGCAGTAACCAGACTACATTTGTTTCCAAAGATAAAAGAGGCTGGATGTGGATAGGGACAAATGATGCTGGTTTGAATGTTTTTAATCCAAAAGATGGAAGCTTCTACCTTTATAACAAAAATTCTAAACCAGAACCTTTTGGAGCAGATTCAGTAATCTCAATGTTAGAAGATAGGCAAGGTGAACTCTGGTTTGGCACTATAAATGGTATCTACAAGACCGAGCCTAAACAGACTGGTTTTGAGTTTTACTACTATTTATCAAACAGCAAAGGCTTAAATAGTGATCGAGTTTGGGCACTATTTGAAGATAATAAAGGGGTTACGTGGATAGGAACTTCAAATGGTCTTAACAGACTTGACAGAAAAAGCGGAGAGTTTCGTTACTATCAGAAAGATAGAAACCGTAACAGCCTTAGTCACAATACAGTGAGGGCTATTTATGAGGATAGATATGGTAATTTATGGATAGGTACAGATGGTGGTGGTCTCAATCTATTTGACCAAAATACTGAAACTTTCACCCATTATCAACATAATCCAAAAGATCCAAATAGCCTTAGCAGTGATTACATACGTGCAATATATGAAGATCGTCAAGGGCGTTTATGGATTGCTAGCATAGGTGGTGGGCTGAACCGCTTTGACAAAGATAGTGGAAAATTTATTTCTTATTCACTGGCTTCAAAATCTGTCTACACTATGTATGAAGACAGACGTGGAAATTTCTGGCTAGGACTACTTGAAAACGGTGGGCTTGTCAAATTTGATAGAAACACTGGCCAGAGCACTGTTTTTAAGCATAAGCCAGATGAGGCAAAGAGCATACCTTCAAACGATATTTTTGTTATATCTGAAGATAGTTTAGGAAATCTATGGCTTGGAACTGCTGTTGGGCTTGGAAAGTTTGATGGCCAAAAGTGCATTACTTACACAAGTAATGATGGGCTACCAAACAATGCAATCTACTCTATACTCGAAGACAAACAAGGAAATCTGTGGATAAGTACCAACAATGGTTTGTGTCGTTTTAATCCTCAGAGGCACTTTTTTCATACATTTAATGTTACTGATGGTCTGCCAAGCAATGAATTTAATGGTAATACCTATTTTAAAAATAGTAGCGGTGAAATATTGGTTGGAGGGGTAAACGGTTTCACCATAATCAAGCCAGAAGAAGTTAAAGAGAATGGCTATATTCCACCAGTTGTAGTCACTTCAATCAAAGTATCAAACAGACCAGTCTATGGTAACGAATTGATCCTTGATTATCATCAAAACTTCCTCTCTTTTGAGTTTGCTTCTTTGAATTTTGTTCTTTCAGAGAAGAATCAATATGCTTACAAGTTGGAAGGGCTTGACAAGGATTGGGTCTATTCAGGAGCAAGGCGTTCTGTGACCTACACAAATCTTGAGCCTGGAGATTACATTTTTCGTGTTAAAGGCTCGAACAACAATGGATTGTGGAATGGGACAGGTACGCAGGTTGCCATAAAAATTGTTGCTGCACCTTGGCAGAGATGGTGGGCATATCTTATCTATATAGGATTGGCTGTAGGTCTTGGCTACAGTGCTTTCTCCATAATACAGGCTAGAAATCTTAGACAGTCTCGTGCGCAGCTTGAAACACTCAATGAAGCACTCAAGAAAAAGGCTGAGGAGCAGGAACTTTCAGAAAAGAACTACCGCCTGCTTCTAGAAAGTAATGCTGACGCAATTCTTGTAATAGACCCTTACAACATTGTCAAGTTTGCAAACAAAGCTGCAGAAAAGCTTTTTGCTAAGAGTGCTGAGCTTCTGCTTGATAAACCTTTTGAGTATAAGCTCTCCCCAAGAGCTAGCAGAGAGATAAATATTATCCGCAGTCAAGGTGGGGATGAAAAACGGCTGAGTGTAGAAATTCGTGTAGTAGAGACACTTTGGCAAGGCAACCCTGCCTTTATCGCTTCTCTGCACGACATAACAGAGATGAAGCAGAATGAGCGCCGACTCCGTTCAGAACATGCAACAGGAAAAGTTCTAGCCGAAGCTTTCACTATTAAAGATGCTATATCAAATATTCTACAAACTGTCTGTGAAAATCTCGATTTCGATGTTGGTGTCTTCTGGAGTCTTGAAACAGACCAGAATCTACTCTGCTGCTCTGAAGTTTGGAGCAGACCAAGTTTTGCTGCCGAACAGTTTAAGGCTATATGCCAAAATGCAACTTTTTCGTCAGGCATAGGGCTACCTGGTCAAGTTTGGGCAAGTGGTAAACCAGCTTGGGTGGAAGATTTAACCAAGATGGAAAAAAATGCAGATATGGCTGTAAAGGCTGGTGTGCGTGGAGCGATAGCAATTCCAGTCATGAGCAAAGGAGAGATGCTTGGAGTTATAGGTTTTTTCAGCAAATCGGCTCAAAAGCGTGATGACAATATATTGAAGACGATGCTTTCAATAAACAATCAGGTAGCACTTTTTATTAAAAGAAAGCAGGCAGAAGAAGAGTTGCAACACGCTAAAGATCTTGCCGAAGCTGCAAATCGTGCCAAAAGTGAATTTTTGGCCAATATGAGCCATGAGATACGCACACCAATGAATGCTGTCATCGGTATGACAGGACTATTACTTAAAACTAAGCTCAATGATGAACAGTTAGACTTTGCTGAAACTATACAACATAGTAGCGAAGTCCTTCTTGCAATAATTAATGATATTTTAGATTTTTCCAAAATAGAGTCGGGTAAGCTG
>JAEUQL010000650.1 GCA_016789295.1 Blastocatellia bacterium
ATCAGAAGAAGCGCTGGAGTGAGTCTCTGCCTGGAAAGCTTATGCTGATCGATGCTGGAGCAAAATACCTTGGTTACGGCTCCGATATTACTCGAACATATCTTCGTGATGGTGTAGATGATCTCTTTGGAGAGATTTTGGCAAGAATGGAACTTTTGCAGCAGTCACTTGTTGCCAAAGTAGCACCTGGTGTCTCTTATATTGATATTAATCGTGCAACACATCGAGGTGTAGCCGAGATATTACATGCCGCAGGACTTGTTAAATTGAGTGCAGACGAGATCTTTGAGCGTGGTTTTACTCACCCATTCTTTCCACACGGAGTAGGTCATCTGCTTGGAATACAGGTACACGACGTTTCTGGCCATATGGCCGACCCTGATGGAACACCTGCACCTCCACCAAAAGAGTATCCATTCTTGAGGTTTACACGAAATATAGAGATTGGACAGGTCTTTACAATAGAACCTGGCTTCTACTTTATTCCAATGCTGCTTGAACCATTTAGAAATGGTGCAGATAGTCATCTTTTTGATTGGGAAAAGATTGATAGGTTGACAAAGCTTGGTGGCATAAGAATAGAGGACAATCTACACGTTACCAAAGACGGGGCGGAAAATCTTACAAGACCTTACTTTAATTAAGAATATGAGTTTTGATCCAAATGCAGCAGCACTGGAAGGCTCTGGCATCTATGGCCTGCCTTCAGCACTTGAAGATAGCAAAGTAGTGTTAATTCCTGTGCCTTTTGAAGCTACTACCTCTTATGGTGGTGGAACGGCCAATGGACCATCGGCAATCTTTGAAGCAAGCAAGCAAGTAGACCTCTATGATCATTCTACTGGTAGACCTTATGAAGCTGGAATTTTTATGCTCGACGAGTCGAAAGAGATTGTAGAACTAAACTCAAGAGCAAAAGAGCTTGCCAGTCCGATTATTGAAAGAGGCGGATTGATAGACGATGAGCCAGAACTTGTAAAGGCTCTTGGAGTTGTAAACAGTTGTGGCAAGCGTCTGAATGAAATTGTCTACCAGAAGACTAAAGAATTGATAGCCCAAGAGAAAATTGTTGGCATTATTGGCGGCGATCACTCTACTCCTTTTGGCGCAATTCAAGCACACGCCGAAAGATATCCAGGGCTTGGTATTCTCCATTTAGACGCTCATTGTGACCTTCGCAAAGCCTACGAAGGTTTTGTCTGGTCTCACGCTTCTATTATGTACAATGTGATGACTCACATTCCAAATGTTGCCAAACTTGTACAATTTGCAATTAGGGATTTTTCTGAAAGCGAGATAGACTTTGCTCGTGAAATGGGCAAGGATCGAATTGCTATACATTTTGATGAAGAGCTTTCTGCAAAGAAGTTTGAAGGTCAAACTTGGCAGAAGATAACAGAAGATATCGTTGAAGGTCTACCTGCAAATGTCTACCTATCGTTCGATATCGATGGTCTAGATCCAACACTCTGTCCAAACACTGGAACACCTGTCCCTGGAGGCTGCTCATTTCAGGAAGTTGTCTATATTCTTAAAACTGTTGTCAAATCGGGAAGAAAGATAGTTGGTTTTGATCTGAACGAAGTTGCTCCTTCTCCAAATGGTGATGAATGGGATGCAAACGTGGGTGCACGCCTCCTTTACAAAATGATAGGCTACACACTTCTATAATTTTCTAGCCTTTTTCTATTCTCAGAGCTTACAATACTGCATAACCTACCTTTCTGTATGCCAAATATTGAAAGGTAGGGCTAATTCCTTCACTAGAAAACTACTAATACTTGATAGAGATAGGAGGATAACTTTATGTTTGTGAGTAACGAAGTAAAAGATATGGCAATTGCTGTAGTGAATATGGCACAACCTTACTTACCTTGGCTCTTAGCAACAGCAAACTCTATCGGAGAGAAGGTGGTAGAGAAAATAGGAGATGCAGTAGGAGAAAAAGCACCAGAAGCAGTTGAAAAGGTTTGGAATAAACTCAAGAGCTACTTTTCAGATGGAAACAAGATTGAGCAAGCAGCAAGAAATGTAGTGCAAGACCCTGAAGAGGAGCTTTACAAACAGATTCTTATAAACAAGCTAATAGAGCTTCTAGAAGCAAACAATGAGCTATTAAAAGAGCTAAAACAGATGATAGGAAATAGTACACAGAGCATAGAAGCTTCTGATAATAGCGAAGCTTCGGGTAATGAACAAAGAGCTAAAGGCAAGGGCAATGCGCACCAAACTATAAAAGCTACGGGTGGCTCTAAAGTAAACAACAACAAACAGATTATAGACTGATAGCAAGTAGATATAGTGCTAGAAACTCCACCATCTTTACTCAAACTCGGCTCTGAGCAAGTGATGATAAAAGAGGTTGAGATAGATAAGATCTACTCTAAGATAAAAGCTTATTTAGAGAATAAGAATACTTATGTGATATATAGAGCAGCAGAATAGGTTAATATACCAACAGAGAAGACATCAAATAACGTTATAGATTCT
>JAEUQL010000651.1 GCA_016789295.1 Blastocatellia bacterium
CGCTTTACACCTGCTAAACAAGGGGCCTTAGCACTTGCTCACTTGATACGCACCCAGTATCCAGGCGACTCTATCAAAGTAGTGCTCTTTCACGATTCAGCCGAAGAGATTGCCTTCTCTAAACTCGCACAAGTTCAAGTAGGCCCCTACCACACAAACACACTTGAAGGTCTACGCCTTGCCCGTAGAATACTTACTGCTCAACGGAAAGATATGCGTCAGATAATTATGATCACAGATGGTAAGCCTTCTGCGATGTTTCTAGATGGTATGCAGGCCAAAAGACGTGGATATGGTTATGCGGAAGAGTTTGGTAGTGATGGCAGAATGCTCTACAAAAACCCTATGGGTCTTGATCCAATGATAATTGGTGAGACATTGAAAGAAGTAGCTATATGCAGGAAATCAGGCATACTGATAAACACATTTATGTTAACAGATGACTATTATCTGATAGATTTTGTTAAAAAAGTTACTGAAATAGGTCGAGGCAAAGCCTACTTTACTAGCGTAGTCAATCTTGGGCAGTATGTTCTTTACGACTATGTAAAGAAGAAGACAAAGAAAATATTCTAGAAAGAGTTTTTGAGGAAGAGTAGATGTCAAACTATGGCTTTGTTCGCATAGCAACTGCTACGCCCAGGCTTCGTGTTGCAGATGTAGATTTCAACGTCGCTGAAATTGTCCACCTTTCTAAACAGGCTGCACAACAGAATGTAGAGTTTCTAGTCTTTCCTGAGCTTTCAATAACTGCTTATACCTGTGCAGATCTTTTTTTCCAACAACAGTTGCATAAGGCTACTCTTGAAGGACTTAACTATATAGTTGAAGAGACTAGAGAGTTACAAGTTTTGATAGCTGTTGGGCTTCCGATTCGTCTAGATAACCAGTTATTTAACTCTGCTGCACTTCTTTGTGGTGGGAAGCTGCTGGGTATAGTTCCTAAAAGTCACATCCCAGGCTACAAGGAGTTCTATGAACCTCGTTGGTTTGCTGCTGCAAACCGTGCCATAAGCAGGGAGGTAGAGTTATTTGGCCAGACCATACCTTTTGGTAGCAATCTGCTTTTTAAGAATCAAAAAGTCGCAAACTTTGTAGTAGGTGTAGAAATATGCGAGGATCTGTGGATGCCTATCCCTCCTTCTTCTCATATGGTGCTAGAAGGAGCTTCCATTATAGGTAATCTTTCAGCAAGTAATGAGACAGTAGGGAAGGCTGACTATCGCCGTGCCTTAGTAATTCAACAGTCGGGACGTGGGATCTGTAGTTATGCTTATTCAAGTTGTGGCGTGCACGAATCGACAACAGATGTTGTATTTAGTGGCCACTCTATGATTGCTGAAAATGGCTCTTTGTTGGCAGAGTCGGAGATGTTTCGTAGAGATAGCTATTTGATAATTGCTGATGTAGATGTTGAAAAGCTGATGCGCGAGCGAGAAATGACAAATAGCTTTGGCAATCTAGTTAGTCAGGATAGCACATCGTATCACCATATCACTTTTCACTCTGAACCGTTAAAGTTGGCAAAAACAAACCTCAAACGAAAAGTAGATCCACATCCATTCGTTCCTAACGATGATGCAACACGTGATCAGAGGTGCAAAGTAATATTTAATATTCAAGCTGCTGGTTTGGCTAAACGCCTTGAACACCTTTATCAACAGTTTGGAATGAAGCAAGTGACAATAGGTATAAGCGGCGGACTGGATTCAACACTTGCTCTTTTAGTTGCAGTAAAAGCTTATGATCTGATAGGACTAGATAGAAGAAATATTCTTGCAGTGACAATGCCAGGCTTTGGTACAACAGACAGAACAAGATCTAATGCCATAGGGCTATGTGAAGCACTAGGAGTCTTTCTCAAAGAGATATCTATTACAGCTTCTGTACTCCAACACTTTGCTGATATTGCACACAATCCAGAGGTTCACAATATTACTTATGAAAATGCACAAGCTAGAATGAGAACAATGATCCTTATGGATCTAGGTTTTGTTGTAGGTACAGGTGACCTCTCTGAACTTGCCCTTGGCTGGTGTACATACAATGGTGATCATATGAGTATGTATGCAGTCAATGCAGGAGTGCCAAAAACTCTTGTAAAGCACCTTGTACGATGGGTAGCGGATACGGAAATGAGTTCACCTGCCCGCGAAGTTCTGCACGACAT
The DNA here is from genome assembly GCA_016789295.1 of Blastocatellia bacterium. Taxonomy (GTDB): domain Bacteria; phylum Acidobacteriota; class Blastocatellia; order Chloracidobacteriales; family JADJPF01; genus JAEUQL01. Next base: position 2,171 of record JAEUQL010000651.1, read on the forward strand.
ACTTGATACACCTATCAGTCCAGAATTATTGCCTCCTGACAAAAAAGGTAATATTGTACAAAAAACAGAAGATATCATTGGACCTTATGAATTGATAGATTTCTTTATCTTTCAAACAGTCCGCAATGGCTTTGAGCCGTCAAAAACACTCTTTTTGGCTGAAATAGCTTTTGGCCAACAATACAGCCATCAGGAGCTACAAAAATGGTTGGAAGTTTTCTATGTCAGATTTTTCAGCCAACAGTTTAAGAGAAGTTGTATTGCAGATGGACCAAAAGTTGGCTCTGTGAGTCTTTCACCAAGAGGAGATCTGAGAAT
>JAEUQL010000652.1 GCA_016789295.1 Blastocatellia bacterium
GACCACCTTTGATAGCTTCATAGTCTATTTTTTTCCAAGATTTAAGCAAATATATAAAAAGGACTAAGGTTGCAATACTGAACCTTGCACTGAGGTATGTCAATGCAGACAGATTTCTAACTAACTCTTTAACAACAACAAAACTGGTTCCCCAAATGGCTGTAATTAATACCATTAGCAGGTCATATTTTAGAGTGTTAACTTTGGATGAGCTATTAATCATCTCTATTCCCTGTATTAAAAACTGTTGTACTATCAAACCTGTAAAGCCAGTACGAGTATACGTTCATTTCATTTCTATATGAAGCTTTACAAGGAAAAGAAAAAAACAAAAGAAGGAGTTAAGATGTCAAAAAATATAGAACAACAGATCCTGAAAGACGAGTTTTTTAATATTGAAGAAGCAGAACAGATAATAGCACCCAGTTTTGGTGGAGACTTAGATCAGGGCGATGATGCAGGGACTTATTTTGACTTGGGTCCTCGTAAGCCTTAACGATTTGTATAACTATTTCGAAAAGTATTGCCAGATATTTTGGAGAGAGTCGAAACTCTCTCCAATAATGCTATTTACAATCATCAAAACAGCAACGCCCAGTCTGACAATATTCTGGGGATACATAACCACCGTCAGACCCAAAAGGCTGCATAGTGTGTAAACACCAATATTGTGAAGTTGAAGTAGATTCCCCTGTGTCATTGTGAAATCTACCCAAAACATAATACATTTTGGTTCTCAGATTTGGACAGAGTTTTACAGCTTCTTGTACTTCTTGCATTAGAAACCCTCCTTGCTTGAAAAATCTCCACTTGCTACCACTGACAGAGCACGGGCAACAATGGTTTCAAACACCTTCAACTTGTAGCCATTGTGAGACATTGGCTTGGCTCCTTCGATAGCCAATCGGCTAACTTCTTCTGCTACAGAAGCATCTACCTTTTTGCCTACCAGAGCTTTCTCAACTGCAACTGCACGCCAAGGCACTGGTGCAGCCGCTCCTAACACGACACGAGCAGCTTTGCATACCCCACCAGCCATCTCCATTGCTACTGCAACATCAGCCATTGGCCAATCAAAACTCTGCTTCTCTTTCAGTTTTATATAAAAGTTTCGAGATCCAACAGCAGGTTTAGCAAGAATAACTTCTGTAATTATCTCTGTTGGCTTGAGGATATTTTCTGCTTTTGCATTTTCTTCTGGTTTAACAAAAAAGTTGTCTATCTCTACTATTCTGTGACCTTTTGTGTCTTCTATTTTTAACTTTGCTTGTAATGCAACTAGTGCGACAGCCGTTGCTGATGGGTGTACCATAGCACATTTGTCATTTCCAAAGATTGCATGAAAACGGTTATCCCCAAGATGAGCGTGACACTCATTTCCACCTTTTTTCAAACAACTGAACTCTTCACTACGATAGTACCAACAACGTGGCCGTTGACAGATATTCCCACCTATGGTTGCTACATTTCTTATCTGTGGAGTAGCTGCACCAAGAGCCGCTTCAGCAAGTGCAGGAAAGAGAGTTTTGACCTGTTTGTTAGAAGCTAGCTCAGACAAAGTTACTAGCGTGCCAATGTGTAGACTGTCTTTAACTTCTTTGATCTCTTTTAGTCCGCCAACCGTCTTGATGTTTACAAGCCGTTTTGGGTTGATAGTTCTTTCTTTCAGCTCGTCCAAAATATCTATTCCACCAGCTTTGATGCGAACAGACCCATCACTTTGCAACTGCTCTGTTGCAGACTTTACACTAGAAGCATTTACATATTCGAACTTGTTCATCGCCTTGTCTCCTTACTCTTTTCTATCGCTTCCAGAACACGGGCAGGCGTGATAGGTAGTTCATACACCCTTGCTCCAATAGCGTTGTAGACTGCATTTGCAATAGCTGCTGCCGTGGGAACTGTGGCAGGCTCACCTATACCAACAGTGCCTGTATTATTTGAGCCATTATAGACATCAATGATGTGTGTTTCTATCAGAGGCATGTCTAGTGCTCCTGCAACTTTGTACTTCTCAAAATTTGGATTAAGCATCCTTCCAGATTTTGGATCTAGCAATCGATCTTCAAAAAGTGCATAGCTGAGACCCTGAATTATGCCACCGTTGATCTGGCTGCGTAGTGTCAGACGATTCATAGGACGTCCACAATCGTGAACAGCAACAATTTTCAAAACTCTTACTTGTCCTGTCTTTGTATCAACTTCGACTTCGGCAAACTGCACACCGGCAACAGTATTTTTAAAAGCTTCGTAGTTTCACCTGGAATCTTTGCAGCTACGGCTTTGAAAGTAAGATTTCGTGATGGATCGGCTTTTACGAAAATCCTGCCATCACGCATGTCAAGGTCTTGAGCAGAAGCTTTGAGCATTTCGGATGCTATATCAAACATCCTCTTTTTCCCAGCAATTGCAGCAGCACGGACGGCTGGCGTAAGTGAAGGAGTCGTCGTACTTCCACCAGATGCAGGGCCAAAAGGATATTCGGTG
>JAEUQL010000653.1 GCA_016789295.1 Blastocatellia bacterium
TCAGTTCCATCGCCTTCAATGCTAGATCCAAATTGGACACCAGACTATGACCCTGAAGCTCCACCACCTGCACCAAAGCCACCTGCAAAACCTGAAAAAGAGGAAGACCAAGGTTAGACGTCTTTGAGTGCAAGCTCCAGCTTGCACTCCCTAACTCCCTTGTAGGCTATTTCAGCCCACCTCAAAAGAAGGCTAAAAGCTTCTAATTCTATTGAAGCCTAACTTCTTTTTTCTGGAGTCCCAACCATCAAATTATCAGTATAGGACGGCTGCTTTCAGTGTTTCACTCAACGAAAGTTGTGGAGTGAAATGGAAGTCTTTCTGAAATCTTCTTCCATCTATGATGCATGGGTACATCAGGTACTCAAATTGTGGTGGAGGCAGCGAGCTTACACCAAGCCCCCAGCTTGCCTGCAGTAGATAATGTGCAAGCATTGATGGGATAGGAATAGGAATACCACCAATGATCTTTATTATCTCTGTAAGTGGTAGCTCTCCAGGTCCAACCACATTGTATATTCCTGTCCGATTCTGATTTAAGCAAGCAACTATTGCTCGTGCCATGTCTATCTCGTGTATCAGTTGAAGCATAGGGTCAAAGCCAAGTGGGATAGGGATATACTTTAGCCGTAAGTAGCTGGTCAAGTTGTTCTTCAGGTGAGAACCAATAATGTGGCACGGGCGAAGAATGATAGTAGACACATCGGAATGCTTGTACATCCACGAACGGCAATAACTGTCAAATTCAACTTTGTCACTGATTCCAGAGTATCTTTGGGTTACTTTGAGTGGATACTCTTCTGTCATATAGATTGGGTTGTTAGGGTCTGCTCCGTAAACGTTTGCACTAGAAAGCAGAATGATCTTTTTGACTTGATATTTTTCGCAGTCATCAAGCAATTTCATTGTTCCAATAACGTTTATATCGTGACGCTGCTTGATAGAAAAACGAGGATTGTCATTAACAGCCATGTGTATGACAGAATCTATATGATGATGTCTGAAGATGTCTTCTAGTTTGTTTTTGGTGATATCAACAATGTAGTGCTCTATGTGGCGCCCTTTTACAGGACGAAGAGGTTTTAGACCAATTCCTATAATATCCCAAGACTTGGGGATAAGCTCTGCTACTTGGTGTGCTAGACCACCCGATATGCCCGTGATCAGTACTGTTCTTTTCTTCATAAACTTTACTCTACCAGAAGATGTTTTCACGCTGTGCTAGGCCATAGCGAATGTTTTTGTAGATCTTAGACTTGACTATATCTACTTTTTTTTGAATCTCTTCATCAGTGTCGTTTGGATCTCCTTGAAAGTAGAGGGGATCTCCAAAATAGATCTTGTATTTTGTTGGGTAAGGTATAGTTCCTAAAAGCCCTAGCCATGGGAAAGTGGGCGTAATAGGGAAGTAAGGAAGCCCTAATAGTTTTGCTATCGATTTAGCATTGTAAAGAGCAGGTGCTTGCTCTTCTCCACCAATCACACTTACAGGGACTATTGGGGTTTTAGTTTTGAGTGCAAGACGCATAAAACCTAGTCCAAAATCCATCAGTTGATAACGGTCGCGCCAAACTTTGCCTGAGCCTTTTACTCCTTCAGGAAAGACCAAGACACATTCATTATTTTCAAGTAGTGAAATACAGTTTTTGGGATCGCCCAGTATAGACCCGTGACGAGCTACAAATGTTCCAACAAGCGGAAAAGAACCAAACCACCGCTCTACCATCGCTCTTACTAATCTTGGTGGATCTGCTTCCAATAACATTGAAATAGCAATCATCACTCCATCCATTGGTAGCTGACCACTGTGGTTTGCTATCAGCAGTACACGTCCTTGAGGCACTCTGTCAATGTCGTAAACTTCGGTTCGATAGTAGTACTTATAGAGCCAGGTCATCAAAGTTAGGCCATACTGTGCGACGTCTGGATAAAAACCCCAAGCATCGTAGTTAAACTCATTCAAATTATTTGGAAGCTGTTTGAGCCGTTTCTTTATCTCTGGGTCTACGGCTGCTTCGAGTTGAGAACCTATTAAATGGAGGATTGGTTTGAACATTTTTGAACGACCGTGTTTTGAATTCTATTTTTGAGGCAAGAAGTATATAACGGCAAGCTTTAAAGAAGCCACAAAAGCTAGAAAGAAAATGTTCATTCAGGGACAAAATGTGTGGATAGACTGAAGCTCTATTTGGCCTTCCAGAAAAATAGTATTTGTTCTCTTTGACAAGGGCCGGTTCAAGACAACGAAAAAACAGTTACAGAACTAGCATATTATCGATGGGTTTCTGGCCCGATGGGAAAAGGACATGCAAGACCTTTGCATGTCTTTATCTATACTATTAGCATTTTAGCAGCAGCTATGCTCCCAAGGGAATTGTTATAAAAGAGACCTTCCAGACGTTATTCTCTTTGACAAGAGTTAGTTGAATATCAGGAAAGATTTTAGCCGTTACACAACCATCTATAGACAAATATAGATTATCTGG
>JAEUQL010000654.1 GCA_016789295.1 Blastocatellia bacterium
GTATCTTGGAAAAGATTTCAAGGTATTGGCTTCAATAGGCCATATCAAAGACTTGCCAGAGAAAGGTCTCGGAGTTGATCTAGAGAAGAACTTTGAGCCTAGTTATCAGCTTATTCCAGATACTAAGAAGAAGAATAATAAGAAGATAGTTACTGAACTGAAAGCGGCTGCAAAAGAGGCTGAAAATATATACCTTGCTGCTGACCCAGACCGTGAAGGCGAGGCTATATGTCAGCATCTGAAAGAGGAGTTGCTTACTCGTACCAGCAAGAAGCCAGTCTACAGAGTTCTGCTCAATGAGATAACAAAGGATGCTGTTCAGAAAGCTTTTGAATCTCCTCGCCAAATAGACCCAAACAAAGTCAATGCTCAACAAGCGAGGCGCGTGCTTGACAGATTGGTTGGCTACAAGGTCAGCCCACTACTTTGTCGCAAGGTTGGAGGTAAGCTTTCTGCTGGAAGAGTGCAGTCTGTTGCACTACGCTTGGTCTCAGAAAGAGAACGCGAGATATTGGCTTTTGTATCGACCGAATACTGGACAGTAACAGCCAACCTCTCGGCTAAACTTCCTCCAGCTTTCGATGCCAAACTCTACAAAGTAGACACCAGAATTGTAAAAACAGGTGATTTTGATACGGTTCGTAAGACTGAGATTCACATCAAAGATCAACAACAAGCCGAGACAATAGTCGATGAGATAAAGCGTGAAAAGTTTCTAGTCTCTTCAGTGTCAACTAAAGAGAAGAAACGCAACCCTGTCCCACCTTTCATCACTAGTAAGCTTCAACAAGAAGCTGCAAGAAAACTCCGCTTTCCTGTTCGTAAGACTATGGAAATAGCACAACGCCTTTATGAAGGTGTAGATATAGGGGATGGTGAAACAGTCGGTCTGATAACCTATATGAGAACTGACTCAACCAGAATCTCTGATGGAGCTGTACAGGAAGCTCGCAGCTACATAGACAGCCATTTTGGCAAAGAGTACCTACCTTCAAAGCCAGTAGTCTATTCTAACAAGAAGAATGCACAAGATGCCCACGAAGCCATCAGACCAACCTCTTGCTCTAGAACTCCAGACCAGATGGCAACTTTTCTGAGTAAGGACGAAATGTCTCTCTACAAGCTTATATGGCAACGTTTCATAGCTTCGCAGATGAACCCTGCGGTTTTTGACGAGACTACTGTTGATATTGAGGCTGGGCCTAAATACCTCTTTAGAGCCAAAGGAATGGTACTTAAATTTAAGGGCTTTATTGCTGTTTATGAAGAAGGGAAAGATGAGAAGGACGAAGAAGACGAAGAGATGGCACTGCGCCTTCCAACTATGGCTCAAGGCGATGAGTTGAAGCTCAACAAACTTGTTCCAGAACAGAACAGTACAAAACCTCCTTCGCGCTTTACAGAAGCCACATTGGTAAAAGCCCTTGAAGAGAAGGGAATTGGACGACCATCTACCTATGCCCAAATCTTGTCTGTTATTCAGAGCCGTTCTTATGTAGAGAAAGTAGAAGGCAAGTTTAAGCCAACAGAGCTTGGTCTAGTTGTAAATGACATGCTAGTTGAAAATTTCAGCTCGCTCTTCAATGTCGGTTACACAGCAGCTCTTGAAGCACAACTCGACGACATAGAAGAAGGACAGCTTGTTTGGCAGCAGGCTATAGCACAGTTTTATAAAAGCTTCAGTTGTGACCTTGAGGCCGCCGAAGTCAACATCGCTAAAGCACGTGCAGGTACAATGACAAACGAAACTTGCCAAAAGTGTGGTAGCTCAATGATGCTCAAACTGGGTCGTTTCGGTCGTTTCCTTGCTTGCACAAACGAAGAGTGTAAAGCTACTCGCGATGTCGAGGCTCCTGCCACAAGCTCTTCTGATTCAGAGTCTTCATTTGAAAATGAAGTTTGTGAAAACTGTGGTAAACCGATGGCTCTTAAACGGGGCAAATGGGGTCAATTTTTGGCCTGCACAGGCTATCCTGACTGCAAGACAACGAAGAAGATAGGACAGGTTGGTACGCAAAAGGCTGACAAGCCTCTTGAAGAACTCTGTCCGCAATGTGGCAAGAATTTAATGCTGAAACAAGGCAGGTTTGGAGAGTTTATATCTTGCTCCAACTACCCCGAATGCAAATATATCAAGCACGATACTACAGGAGTAGCTTGTGTGAGACCTGGCTGTGATGGAGAGCTTGTAAAAAGAAAATCTAAGAGGGGTAGAATATTTTACGGCTGCAACCGTTATCCAGAATGCGACCACGTTTACTGGGATAGACCTTTACCGCAGAACTGTCCATAGTGCAACTATCCATTTCTGTTGGAAAAGGTTAATAAGCAAGGTACATACACATACTGCAGAAATGAGGGATGTGGCTACAAAAGCGATCCTGTAGCTTCTCAAGCCAGCCTGAGCACAAAGAAAGCCAGTTAGTCTTTCTAGCTGCAGAGTTTAAAAATAAAAAACCAATATTTTCAGGCGAGAAGCTGACAT
>JAEUQL010000655.1 GCA_016789295.1 Blastocatellia bacterium
GCGTAAACTCTTTGAAACATACGGTAATATAAGGCCAGCTCGTGAATTTCCTGGTGTCAAAACTCCATATAGCGGTCGTGGCATAGATATAGTTGTTGTTCGTGAAAATGTTGAAGATCTCTATGCAGGCATTGAACATATGCAGACTCCTGGTGTGGCTCAGTGTTTGAAGCTGATTTCTCGTAAAGGTAGCGAGAAGATTGTTCGACTTGCCTTTGAATTTGCACGCTCTGAAGGGCGCAAACGGGTTCACTGTGCCACAAAGGCCAATATAATGAAGTTTACTGAAGGAATGCTAAAAAGAACTTTTGAAGATATAGCTCCTGAATATCCTGACATCGAAGCCAATCACATAATTATTGACAATTGTGCACACCAGTTTGTTAAAAAGCCAGAGCAGTTTGATGTAGTAGTAACAACAAATATGAATGGTGACATTATCAGCGATCTTTCATCTGCTCTGATAGGCGGTCTTGGATTTGCTCCTTCGGCCAACATTGGCAATGAAGTTGCCATCTTCGAGGCTGTGCACGGTTCTGCTCCAAAATATGCAGGCAAGAATGTTATCAACCCATCTGCACTTATTGGGTCAGCTATCATGATGCTTAGACACTTGGGTGAGTTTGAGGCTGCTGAAAAGATTGAACATGCTCTTCTGGTCACACTTGAAAGTGGCAAACTCACCAGAGACATTGCACCAGACGAGAGCAAAGCTTACAGCACTGTAGACTTTACTGATGCTATTATCTCAAACCTCGGTCGTAGATCTGAAACTTGGAAAGCTCGTGAATACAAGCCTATAAAACTGCATCAGTTCTCTCCTGCACCAGATTTTGTTAAAGCTAATAGCCGTCAGGTCATTGGCATCGACCTATTTGTCGAAACACCACTACTACCAAATGATCTAGGCCCAAGCATTGAGAGTTTACTTGAAAATACCTCTCTTAAGCTAAAGATGATCTCAAATCGTGGTACCAAAGTCTATCCATCTGTTGGAGCAATTACAGACTGTGTAGATCAATACAGATGCCGCTTGATTAGGCGAGACGCAAACAGCGAGCTTGGTGATGCTGATATTTTGGCTGTTGTTGGAAAAGTTGGTTCAGTGCACAAATGGATGCACATCGAGAAACTTCAAGAGTTCGATGGTAAGCAAGCCTTCACAAAAGCACAAGGTGAAGACTAAAGACTCAAAAAGAGCTAGATACTTTTCTAGCTCTTTTTTATATTCTACTATTTGTTAGATTATATGTTTTAATTCTCTTTCGCCTTTCTGCTTTTCAAACTCATGAACTAGTTTTGACAGAATTTAAGAAACTTCGGTTATAATCGACTGAGCTTTAGAGAATAGGTCTTTTAGTTAGAATAAGAAGGCTTTATATCTTTCCTCTTTTGCTATCAAGGAGTATTTATGCAAGACAATGACCCAAATGATTCCTTTGAGTCAAAGAAAAAAGATTCTAATGATGAGCCTGAGTCAGATTTTGAAAATGCAGAAATTTATGATTATGAAGAGATGTTTGCAGACGAAGGTGATTCTTTAGAAAAAGAAGAAGAAGAGGAACATTCTTTAGAAAAGTTTGCTCTACTTGCTATCACAACAGCGAAAACCCATCTTTCTAAAGGTGAGTATATTTTTGCGGCAAATACTATAAGAGTCGGAAGATCATTTAGGTCAACCTACAGAGACCCAAGACTTATGAGCCTTTGGGTAGAAATGGGAAAAATAGCTCCAAAGGAAGAGATTTTCAGCCATTGGCAACTTTTTAGTCTACGTGAACACAAAGCCCCTATCACTGGAATTGCTATAGATTCAAAGAACAAGTTTTTAATTGTAGGAAGTTTACGTTCAGAAGTCAGTGAAGATACTATTGCTAACACTTTGGTTGCATATGATCTAGAAACAAAAGAAATAATTAAAAGATTTGAATCGATTCAAGGAACTACAGCTTTTTGCTTGAGTAACAACGAACAGTTTCTAGTTGCAGCCGATGCTTCTGATAAGACACTGAAGATGTTTGATGTGCAAACTGGAAGTTTGATCAAGAGTTTTACCAGTCATACTGATTCCATTACAGAAGTTGTTATCACTGATAATAACTTTTTTATTTTCTCCTCAAGCATCGATGGAACTATAAAGATGTGGCATATCAAGTCTGGGCTACTTTTAAGAACTCTCGATGCTGGTGCTGCTGTTACAGCCATGGCTTTAAGCCCAGAAGATAGATTGATAATGTCTGGGGATTCAAATGGAGTTGTAAAACTCTGGTATGCACCCACTGGAGAGTGTATCTGGAGCTTGAAAAGACATAAAGGAGAAGTCTCCTCGCTCAGTTTTAGTGAAAATAGAAAGTTTGTTCTATCGAGCGGTTTAGATAGGAAAACCTATCTTTGGGAACTAAATTTTGGAGACTTTTCTACACTACTAAAACGTCATACTTCACCTGTAGCATCGACCTGCTTTACCTATGACAATGGTT
>JAEUQL010000656.1 GCA_016789295.1 Blastocatellia bacterium
AGCCAGCTTGCTAATCGTGCAAGAGTTGCACTGTCGGGCGTTCCAACACCGTTTTCTATCCTCGAAAGCGTTGCAGCACTTACTTTTGTAGCGTCGGCTGCTTGTCGCAAGCTCAGCTTCTCATCTTGTCTTTTGCGCTTTATATATTCGCCAAGCTCAACTACATCGATCATCGGTTCTAGAATAGAGTCTGTCATAACCCCACCTCCTACATACTAAAATATCACACGAAAGTTTTATAAACAATATGGTGTTTCATACTTGCAACGTTGTTGAGCCTGTGATACTCTGTTTCACATATGAAACAAGTCGATTATCGATAGAGATAAGGTTTTAGCATAAAAGAGTAAGGAGGAGAGGGTATGGTAGCCATAAAGGAGCCGAACACAGTGACAAGACGTGCAAAGCTGATTTCTGAGATGGGTCTTATTACTAGGGATGGAGCAGTATTTCACGTCAAATCGCCCACACGCGCAAATGAAAACAGCCGTGTTTGGAGAGACAACACCGGCCGAGTTAGATGTTCCTGCAGAGACTTCGAAGAGTATTTTGCTACAGACCAAAGTTTCAGGTGTGAGCATATACTTGCTGTTAAGTATCACCTTGAAAGTCCTGCTCAGAAGGCAGAGCAGACAAAATCAGAATTAAACAGACCAATAGAGATACCAGTAAACGAGATAAAAGGAGAAGAAGAGATGCAAAAAGGAGTCACAGAGAAAGGGCGTACAGCTATAGTTTTTGGAGAAGAGGTAGTTGTGGAAGATTTAGAGAATGATACAGAGATGGAAGCATCAGGAACGGTCTACTCATTTCCGACTCTTCTTAGAGAGCTTTCAACACCAATTCCTAAAGAATATGTTCGACAAAGGGTTGGTTGGGTTGACAGATCTGGGGCAGAGCATGAGATAGACTATGTTGAATGGCACACCGTAGCCGATACATTAGATCGTGTCTATCCTCAATGGTCACACTCGGTCAAAGATATCAAACACATAGGTGATCTAGTAGCTGTCACAGCATCAATCACGATTATGGGTGTCAAGCGTGAAGGTGTTGGTACTGGTTATGCGTGGGATGAGAAAGGGATCAAAAAAGCAGAACACGATGCACTCAAGAGAGCGGCTGTAAAATTCGGTATAGCAAGAGATCTTTACAAACGATATGAAGAAGAAGTTAACGCAAATGCAAACGTTCCTCGCGATCCGTTAGCCAAAACGCTCAACGATTTGGTTACTCCTAAACAGCTTGCCGCTATTAGAGCAATTTCAAGTGTTCAAGGGGTGGATGCAGAGAAAGAGTGTCAAGAGCTACTTGGTTGTAAAGTTGAGGAATTGAGTCGTCGTGCAGCCTCAGCTCTTATTGACCATCTTAAAACTAAGTCTCTGCCACAAACTGGCGTTCAGAACGAAGTACGCAGGGTAAGTTGAAAATCCAATTTTTCAGGGGGGTAAGTTATGAGGAGAGAAGTTGTTAGTCAAAATCCTACTCCTTCACTCTTTTTAGGCGTGGAACCAAAAAAGAGACAGCAGCCAACAAAAAAAGAGCGGCTGCTACAGCTCTACAATGCTGGTCAAAGAGACATTTTTGTCTTGGCTGAAAAGGTAAAAACACAGCCAAGCTATGTTGCTTCTGTGCTTCAATCAGAAGGTCTGATAAGCGGTTACTGCGATCTCTACACAACTACCGATCAAGACCAGAATGCTTACAGTAAATTTTTTCGCAATGTCCTCAGCTTTAAAACTCCTGAAGATGCTCGAAGTTCAGTAGAAAAGATAGACATTCTCTACAGATATTTTGAATGTATAGGAGACAGGGCTGGACAGCACCACGCACAAGTTGTTGCTCTTACTGGTCGCAACCGTGCTCGATGGTCAGGCAAGTATGTAGAGGCAAAGATCTTTGCTGAATGGTTGATGAAGAATTGATAGTTTTGTGGGAATTTTTCCATTAGAAAAATTCCCACCTACTCTGCTTCTTCTAATCTTCTTCGGTTGTTCTGATTCTGCCTTCGGCCTGAGCTTCGGCAATTACTTTTTGGGTTATTTGTGGTGGTACTTCGTCGTAGTGTGAAAACTCCATAGAGTAACTACCACGCGCACCTGTTATAGAGTTAAGAGTCGGCTGATAGTTGAGCATCTCTGAAAGGGGTGCTTGTGCCTTGATGACCTGTTGATTGCCGCGTGTATCCATACCTTGAATACGACCCCGGCGTGAGTTCATATCTCCCATAAGATCGCCTGAGAACTCTTGTGGTGCAACTACTTCAACGTGCATTATCGGTTCAAGAAGTATAGGTTTTGCTTTCTCCATTGCTCCACGAAAAGCTTTGCGTCCAGCTAGCTTAAATGAAAGCTCATCAGAATCTACAGGGTGAAAAGAGCCATCTATCAGTTCTACTTTGAAATCGACAACTGGATAGCCTGCAAGACTGCCATTTATTGCACTTTCAACAATGCCTTTTTCGATAGCAGGACGGAAC
>JAEUQL010000657.1 GCA_016789295.1 Blastocatellia bacterium
TAGATTGGATTGATCACTTCACGAAAAAGCAGTACACGCCGTTGCAACTGTGTACGATAGACCTTGCGCACATCTTCAATGTCTATATTTTGTTGACTTAGGTAGTCTTGAAACTCTTTCAGACCCCAATTTGGATTGGTCTGTTTTATAAGTTCTAAAATGGTACGGTTGATATCTGGTTCAACATCTACAGAAAGTTCGGCTGCACGTTGTGCTATCAATTTTTCTTCTATAAGAAGTTCTATGAGTGTTGAGAGACCTTTTTCAATCTCTTCTTTCTGCTTAGCTTCATCATTAGGGAATGATTGCTTGATCTGTGATATAAACTCAGCTTCGGCTTTGAGTAGTGCTGAACGGGTTATAATATCACTGTTAACCCTTGCTACTACTTCATCAACAATTTGAGGTTCTTGTGCAACCGCAGTTGTTAGAAAAGCTAAGAGCATAACAACTGCTCTAAGACTAAATGAGATACTTTTAAGCTTCATACAATAACTCCAACCATAACTTATGAAAGAAAAAGAATCAACTCGACAAATATGTCAGTTTATTCCCGCTTTACCAAGCTGTGCAAGATTTTTTCGACTTCTGCAAATATAACTTCTTCATTCTTTTGTGAAAGTCTTAACTTTAGAACTCCAGAAGGTGAAAAGGTTGCCTCTTTATTGCTAGATACAAGGTCTATAAGTTTTTGAGGGTCTATCTTTGCCTTTTCACTCCATTTTATAGCCAGTTGCAAACCTTCACGGTCTATCGATACTACACCTACTCTGCTTGCAAAAGCTCTCAGCAGCGCATATTTGAAGAGGTTTTCCACTGGCTCTGGAGACCTTCCGTAGCGATCTTCCAGTTCCTCCTTTACTGCAGCAAGCTCTTTCTGATCTAACGCTGAAGAGATTCTTTTGTATGTTCGTAACCTTTGCCCCATATCAGCAATATAATCTTCGGGAATACGAACATCAATTCCGAGGTTGATGTTTGCCGATACCTCATCTTCGATCTGCTGTCCTCGCAGTTCTTGGACTGTGCGCTCAAGCATCTTGCAGTAGAGGTCAAAACCAATAGCTTCAATCTGTCCAGACTGCTCTCCTCCAAGCAGGTTTCCTGCACCTCTTAGTTCTAGGTCTAACGCAGCAATGCGAAAACCTGAACCAAGGTCAGAAAACTCCCTGATAGCTGCAAGTCGCTTTCTTGCAACAGGTGTCAGTAACTTCTCTGAAGGGATCAGTAGATAGGCATAAGCACGACGACTCGACCTTCCAACCCTACCTCTTAGCTGATAAAGTTGCGATAGGCCATAATTGTCTGCACGGTCTATAATTATTGTATTTGCAAGAGGTATGTCTATTCCGTTTTCAATAATTGTGGTTGTTACAAGTATATCGGTTTCGTGTTTCATAAACTGCATCATTACTTCTTCAAGGTCTTGTTCATTCAGTTGTCCGTGTGCCACACCAATCTTTAGTCCAGGAACAAAACGTCTAAGCATCTCGGCCATCGTGTAGATACTCTCAACGCGATTATGAACAAAAAAGACTTGACCACCACGTTGCAGCTCCATCTCAATGGCTGCTTTTATTACTGCTTCATTGAACTGTACAACGTGAGTTTGCACTGCCAATCTATCAGATGGTGGTGTCTCAATCACTGACATGTCACGCAACCCTATTAGGGACATGTTGAGTGTTCTTGGTATTGGTGTTGCAGACATTGTCAGCACATCTACCCTTTTACGCATCTGTTTGAGTCGTTCTTTGTGTGCTACACCAAAACGTTGTTCTTCATCAACAATAAGCAGACCTAGATCTTTGAATCTTACATCTTTAGAAAGGATTCGATGAGTTCCTATCAAGATATCTATCTTGCCAATTTCTGTTTTCTCGATAGTCTCTTTTTGCTCTTTTGTGCTGCGAAAACGCGACAGTAGATCTATAGTTACAGGAAATGAAGCAAATCTTTGTTGAAATGTTTTGAAATGTTGATAAGCAAGTACTGTTGTTGGGGTAAGCACAGCTACTTGTTTATTATCAGCAACTGCCTTAAAAGCTGCACGCATTGCTACCTCGGTTTTGCCAAAACCAACGTCTCCACAAAGTAGCCTATCCATTGGAATTTCTGATTCTAGATCCTTTTTGATATCCGTTACTGCAGCTTCTTGATCTGGAGTTAGTTGATACTCGAAAGCATCTTCAAACTCTTGCTGCCAAGGAGTGTCTTCGGCAAACGGTGCTCTGGTGACAAGTTTCCTTTCGGCATAAAGTTTAAGTAACTCTTCGGCCATGTCACGAATAGCTTTTTTTACTTTTGCCTTGGTTTTCTGCCAGTTTACCCCACCTAGTTTATCTAACGACGGTTGTGAACCGCTTTCAGAACTGGAGTATTTCTGTACTAGATCCAATCTTTCTACAGGTACATATAGCTTTGCTCCATCAGCATATGTCAAAAGCATAAACTCTCTAGTACTTGTTGG
>JAEUQL010000658.1 GCA_016789295.1 Blastocatellia bacterium
TCCCTCTTAAGCCTTCGGCTTAGGCTCGCTTAACTCGGCTCTAAAGAGCCGAGACTGCGCTCGCAAAGAGGGTTCAACTGCTTCTGCAACTTAGAACTAGTTAACCCCTCCAGTATCAGACCAGTCGGTGTAGTAGCGGGCTGATTGTTTCTCCTGCTTTGCTACTGTGTAGACGTTCTGCTCATTCCTGGCCAATTTCTTCTGAGCATATAATCCTTCGAGTAAAAACTCTGCTGCTGATACTACTTCTGCTGCTTTGTCGAGTGCTACAGTGTTTGAAAATGCTACTAGATCGATAAGTCCAGGAATCTTCTTGAGTGTTGCAAGATACTTTTCGCTTGGTTCACTGTCAGAGACTTTCAACGAACCTCCACGATTGAACCAGTCAACTACTTTTGAATATTCGGCTTTAGAGTAGTAGTGCATAAAAGCCTGACCTGTTGCACGCTTGATAAGATCCCTAGCTATTTTTTCGTGTCCAAGTTGCTCACCTTCATACTCAAGTTCTATCTTTCCAGTGATCGATGGTAGTGAGGCGTATATATCACTAATGCGTGGAACCACTAGGCTTTCACGGTTGATAATAGCCCTTCTTTCAGCACTACTTATAACATTTTCTATAACAGATATAGGCAAGCGTTGGCTTACACCTGATCTTTTATCTATTCGGCTATCTTCGCGAGCAACAAAAGCTATATGCTCAACTATTTCAGGAATAAACTTTGGTAAAGAGAGAGACAGACCATCAATTAGTGGCCTTTTAATCCAAGCTTCCTGTCTAGTGATTGTGACTCCTGCATCAACTGTTGCTGGATAATGCGTGTGAATTTCAGAACCTATACGGTCTTTTAGAGGAGTGATGATTTTGCCACGAGCCGTGTAATCTTCCGGGTTGGCTGAAAAGACTATAGCTACATCTAGTGGAAGACGTATTGGATAACCTTTTATCTGTATATCGCCTTCTTGCATTATGTTAAAAAGTCCTACTTGTATCTTTCCTGCTAGGTCTGGAAGCTCATTTATAGCAAATATTCCTCGATTTGCACGTGGTAGCAGCCCATAATGGATAGTCAGCTCATCTGAAAGCTGGTGTCCACCACGTGCTGCTTTTATAGGATCAACATCACCGATAATATCTGCAATAGTCACGTCAGGTGTGGCGAGTTTCTCTACATATCTGCGGTCGCGAGGGACAAAATCTATCGGTGTCTCATCACCCATCTCTGCAAGTTTTACTTTAGAAGTTCGACACAAAGGAGCATAAGGGTTGTCATTGATCTCAGAACCCGAAACTACTGGAATGTAATCATCTAGCAGATTGACAAGGCTACGTAAAATGCGGCTTTTGGCTTGTCCGCGTAGTCCTAGAAGAATGATGTTATGTTTTGCAAGTATGGCATTGACCAGTTGTGGTGTCACGGTGTCTTCATAACCAACAACTCCTTCAAAGACTGTTTCCCCAAACTGGAGTTTTCTGATGAGGTTTTCCCTCATCTCATCTTTAACAGACCGGTTTTTGTACTTCTGTTCGTTGTACTGACTTGACTTCAGTTCACCTAATGTCTTGGGAAATGCCATCACTACTCCTTATCTAGTTGATCTATTAGACTTACACTGACTATTTCAAAATAGTTTACTCTAACTTGCGTGCAATATGTTATCAACAGTTCTAGGAGTGTCAAAGGCTGAGACTACTCTACAGAAAAAGTTTCAAATCTGTTAAGAAAAGTCTCTTGATACCTGTTTCAGGTACCAAGAGATTTTGTTGTAACTTCCTATCATCTTCTAGATAGCCAGTCTTTGAGATCGTCCAAGTTATGAAAGTCAAGTAACGCTTCGCCAAGCTCTTCTAGTTTGTCGATAGCTAAAAGCTCAAGCTTTGACTTTATCTCATCAGGTACTGGGCCAAGCTTTTTACTAAGTAGCCGCATTACAAGTAACAGTTCTCCTTCTTGCTTTCCTTTTTTGATACCAATTCTTTCAAAACTAGTTACGTATGGCATAGCCTCTCCTTCCATCTTGATTATCTCTTCTTGTAACTTTTCTTCTAGCTCTTCTGGTAATACCATTATCCAGTCTAGAAAACTTAGTAATCCTTCTATCTCTTTTCTGCTGTATCCTTTCAGACATAGCATCCTCATCAAGTTGAATTTCTCTGCATATCTTACATCCATCCTTTTTTCTGTCTGTTTGCTCTTGAGTATCGCCAACACTGCTATTGCAAATGGATTGCTGCTCTTTTCTAACTCTTCTATCCTGTCTTCATAGTCTATCAGCTTTACTGTTCGGAACTTGAAACTTATTTCACTTCCTAGCAACTCTGTTTTGTACTCACTCGGTCTCCAATTTCTGTTCGAGTCTGTCAGTATGATGAATGTAGCTACTCTTTGATGATACCTTTCAAAGATCTTGTATCTGTAGATAAAAGCTCTCTCTTCAAACTTCTCTTCTTTCCTTGCTTGGATCTC
>JAEUQL010000659.1 GCA_016789295.1 Blastocatellia bacterium
AGCTATCGCCCTTGCGGGCGATGGCAGGCTTAACTCCGGACTAAAGCCCGGAGAATGCGCCTGCCTTTTCGTTCAAAGAGTCTACTTTGATGCCTTTGATTTTGCACGTAGCAAAACCCTCATTACAGGCTATTTATGCACTCATAATTATCTGCAATAAAAAGATAAAAGCTACGAGCGTAACTAATGCTACAAAACAAGATAATATAAACGATGTACTTGCTTTTAGGTTGTAGACAACAAGACCAAACAAGTATAAAAATATCATTCCTGGAATTAGTCCAATAATTATCAATAAGATGCGTGGGTATCTCATTTCTGGTAAGAAAGAGAGGCTTATAAGCAGCATTGTTAAAGTAGCTGGAACAGTTGCTAAAATTAAACCAGCTCCACGCAATCCAGTATTCATGGGATCTTTTCTTAACTCATCAAGCCATTCATGGTATTCGCTAAATTTAAATCTTTCTTTTTCCATATCATAGTTCTCTCAAAGTTAAATTTTGTAAGCAAGACCCAGGTAAAAAATAGTTGGGCTGCCTATATTACTATAGATATGTATTTAAATCTATGATACCTTGACTTTGTCAAGCGAATAGATTAACAATCCACAAAATTGGAGGAAAGAGAAATGAAAAAGCTCACAGTACTGAGTCTTTTATTTTGGCTGATTGCTATAGGCTCAAGCCATGCAGTCGCACAGCAAGATTCTGCTAGTGATGTATACAAGAGACTGAAAGACAAGTCTGTAGTAACTACAAAGAATAGCAATGAAGAGGTACACTACTTCATTGCAGGGGCTAAGAGAGTAGATGCAAACTCTGTTTTGATTGACAGTGCTTTAGTTGTAGCTAATGTAGCTTCTCTAGATGCCAAAGCTGATCTAGTAATGAGTGTACAGCCTTGTGTAGTAGAAATGAAAAATGAAGTTGTTTTTTCTCGTCAAGATATAGGCCAGACTAATGCACTTACAACTCAGTTAACACCTAATATGTCTTCCGAAATAATGACTTCACCAAAGCTCATGGTCTTTGCTCCAGAAGATGCCAACAGTATAGAAGTTAAAGTAAATTTTAGAGATGGCGAAAAAGATTTTTCTTTAACTCTACTATTGCCTATACAAAATACCTTTAATCCTTCAGTTGTTAGCAGGACAATTTCTTCTGATTGTCAAACTTGGTCGTTAACCTGTAGCGGTGGATGTTCTATAAGCAAAAAATGTAGCAACACTGATGTAGTTCTCAACTGTGTGAATTGTACAATAACCAACTGTACACCTTGTAAAGCAGATTCAGGAGGCATTTCTATAGACGAACCATCATTTGATATTCGATAGCTATCAAGACTTGGAGGCAGAACAGCCTCCAAGCTTTAATTTTTTCCAAAAAATGCGAGGTCAAGGTGTTTCAGATTTGGCATAAGCAAGCTTCGGTCGAGATATCTATTCCCCTTTTCACAAGATGTTTCGGGACTGAACAGGCAAGCATGACAAGCTGCTACGTGTAGAGAGACCATACCTTCACGTGGACTATGTTCTGAGCAGAGAGGGTCAGAAGAGCATAGCCTCATCTGTTCAAGAGCTTTGTTGATCTGGTCTGTTAGACCTTGCCCAAGACTGACCAATCCTCCAAGTGTGCCTTCACTATCAGGCGCAGCCGTGTAGATTAGTACTCCACCCATGCAGTCGCCTTCATAATTTTTAAGATCTCTGCTGCTAGAATAGATTCTTTCTGCCAAGCTAGCAGCAGAGTAGCCGCATTCTATAGAAAACTGTCTCATCAAAGCGTGTGAAAATGAGTGCAGCAGCATGTAGCGCAGTCCTGGAAACCCTATTTCAACCTCTAAACCTCTCTCTTGACGCCATTGGTTATGTGCTAGCTTTATATCTTCATAGTATTGGCTAGGCAGGATTCTATCTTCCCACTCTTTTAGCGCATCTTCACGAAACTGTATAAATATTCCTTCTCCTTTTGTATCTGAAGCAGGAACCCATTCTGGCTTTTTATTCGATATAGGCGACCATTCACCACGCTCTTTCTCTTCAAGGTCGTCATATGGCGGCTCTATTCTTGTAAATCCGATAAGTGCTCTTACAACTCTTAGTTTCTCTACAAGAACAATCTTTTCTATGTAGTCTTGATAATCTTTTGGTGGTTCTATGATTTCGAATTCTAAATAATCATTTTTGAATCTCGGCTTATTTGTAAATAGCTCCCACTCTGGTTTCTTTATATCTGATTTTGGTGCAGTTTTTTCTTCTTGGCCTTGCTTCTGTCTCTCTATCTCTTGCCATATCTCTTCTTCTTTATAATTTTCGAGTTCTCCTAATAGATTGGTTTTACGCAAAGTGCGTATTGTCACTTTTAACTCTGAGGAACTTTCAGTATCTTCAAATGTAGACCACTTATCTTTAACCAATTGCGCCAACTTATTATCTTCTGTAGGTACAGA
>JAEUQL010000065.1 GCA_016789295.1 Blastocatellia bacterium
CAACAACAGAACGCACTTCTACTTCTGCCAAAAATTTTGTATAGGCATAGTGATTGTCAAATTCCTGTCCTTCAATGAGCATCTCTTCTGTCCATATACCCTTGTAATTACCTGCTACAGCAAGTGTACTGACATAATGGACACAGTGGAGTTTTGCACAGCCACGTGCAAAGTCAAGAACTCTGAGAGTTCCACGAACATTTGCGTTTATAGCCTTCTCTTTGCTCACACCAAGTTCGTAGATAGCTGCTAGGTGATAGATATCTTGAACCTTCTTTTGTAGAGCATCTTTCTCTTTGTCATTTTTGACAAGGCCATCAATGAGAATATCACCTTCTACAGGCTTGATCCTTTCAGCAGCATTTGGAAAGTCTGCTGTTAGATCAGAGATAAGTTTTTCTACTTTCCAGAAAGAGCTTCTACGAACGAGTAGATGTAACTCGAAGTTTTTCTGTTCTAGTAATTTTTTTACAAATCTGCGACCGATAAATCCTGTAGCTCCTGTAATAAGAGCCACACGTTTGCCAGTTCGTGCCATATTTTAAGCCTCTGCTATTAGTAAGTTTTAAGTTTTTTATAGAGTGGAGAAAGCACAAAAAGCCGTAGGGGCTTCTTGTGCTAAAGGCATTAATTTGCTGTAGCTTCTGTAGTTTCTTGTTCAGAAAGAGCTTGTACTACTTCTGCTGGAACCTCTTCCTCCTGTTTCTCTTTAGGTTTGCGTCCACGTTTTTTGTTACCATTTGTTGAAGCTACTATCTCCTCGGTTTTGGGACGCCTTGCCCGTTTTGTCTTTACCTCTTTAATACTTTCTACCTCTTCTACAGCTTTCTTTACTGTAACGTCTTCAGCAGCTTTCTTCTTTGTACGTTTTTTGGGAGCGGCAATAACGGCAGTTTCTACCAACTCTTCTTTCTTCTCTCTGCGTTTACGTGGTTTAGGTACTTGTTCTTGAACGGTAGTCTCTTGAGGTTGTAAGCTAGCTTTGGCCTCTTCGGCACGTGCACGAACAAGAGCTATTTCTTGATCTGTTATCACGCCTTTATGTCCTCTGATGGCAGCAAGCTTGAATCCATGTTTGAGGCCAAGCCTGTAGATCTCCTTTACTCCTTTAAGATTTATATCTCGACCCAAAGTAAAACTCTCATAACGACCTTCAAGACAGAGTATTAGTGTTTCTGCAAGACAGGCATAAGCTGTCTTTGGTGGTAGACCTATGTCACCGCCAAAGTCTACCGGACCTGGAACTTCAAGTTCTCCAGACTCTATCACAAGTACATCGGGTCTTTTTGCTGCATCTTCTTCGGTGATGTCAAGTGGACGTGCACAATCACAGATCACTGCACCGGGCTTTACCTTCATCATGTCTATGACTTTTTTTCCTCGTGCCGAAGTAGTTGTCACAATCAGATCCATGTCAGGAGCAAAACTATTTGCATTTGTGGTTATGTGTACTTTCGTATGAGGGCTATCTTTTTCAATAGTCTGTTTCAGTTCGAGTAACTTGTCTGCACGAGGTGCAACCATCACTATTTCAGGAAATATTAGTGCAAGTAGCCTTGAACAGACTGCGCCAATAGCACCTGTTGCACCGACAACCATTGCTTTGTAGCCAGTTGCTCGGCCTTTTGCATCAGTCTTCATACCCATTTTTTTACAAGCTTCGTGTGCAGCCCAAAGTGTTGCTGATGCTGTGCAGCTATTGCCAGAAGTTATAGGGATGCGCGAACGGCGATTGACTGTAATACCTGCGTCACCAACTATTTTGGTAAATGCTCCAAGCCCCATAATCTTTGCACCAAGACGTTCGGCTATCTGAGATGCTTCTACAAGCCTCTTATAAGTAAATTCTGGATCGCGTGACATCATCTCTTCGGGGGTTGCTCCAAGGGCAATCAGCCAACCTTCGGCCTCTACTCCTTGTGGTGATTTTATTCCTGTGACGTGCGAGTAGATAAAAGGTGGTGAATAGGCAAAAGTCTTTTCAATTACTTGCTGAGCCTGTTTTGGAGCATTTTCCATCCATTTTAGGTATGGGTGCTTGAACAGGTATCTACGGCTGAGTGGATGGATAACAAATGCAAATTTGTGCTTCTCTTTTGGTGTTCCTTGTGGATAGATAATGCGTGGCTCAAGGTGCGCTTTGTCAATTATCGAGAGATAGTCATTTTCATTTATCTCTTGAGGCTTCTTTCCAAGGTGTGCACTGAAAATTGCGTGCAGAACATTTATATCTATATGCTGGTTTTTAAATATCTGTGGAACAGTAGTGATTATTGTTCTTACACCACGTTTTTTCAGCAGCGCAATTCCTTCATCGTCAATTGAGTCGGTGATGATGATCTTGTTGGGTAGCATGCTTGGAGTGTAGTGGCGAATGTAGGTGTAGTCACCAACAATTATATCTGCCTTTTCGAACGGCTTTCCAAGTAGTAGAGGCTTCCATTCGTCTCCATTCCAGCCTTTTGGATAGAACCAGGAGTAAGGAAAGCGAGTAAGTACTGGCATAGCAGCCGTTGCATAGTACTCAAGTGCGCCAATCGATTCTAGAAGATAGGGTGTACTGAAGTGAACCATAGGATCACAGAAAGAGAGGTTGTTTGTATATTCCTGCAAAACAACGGCCATCTCATATTGTGATATTCCAGAAAGAAAAAGGACATTCTCATTTGTAAATATATCTTTAGAGATCTGGTTTAGATCGCGTATTGTCCAAGCCTGAAGTATCGACTTCAAGCCGCGCCCATCGGCTACAGGTGTTTTCTTGGCTACTTTGATGGCACTCTGTGCTTCTTGGTGAATATAGGTGCTTTTGCCAATCTTGAAATGAGCACTTATACCACCTAACCCTATAGCATCGACCGTGCCATCATACTCTTTTACCTTTTTTTTCAGCTTGGCAATATCGCCATTACAACCAATACGCTTTATATGGAACTTCTCGCCAAGAAAAGTTCCAGTAAACTCATAGTCACGTTCCGATGAGCCAAGACTTATGCTGACAACCTTCTTCATAAAACGCTCCTGATTATTTGTTGGAAACTACAAGGAGTGCCCACAAAGGAAACCACTCGATTTTTGAGATATTGACATCCTCCCCGTTTTGAAAAAGGGGATTCCTTAGAACGACGCTGAAATAACACGCCTGATATCTAAAGGAACTCTCTGTTGAGAAGGTTCGCCTTTCAACATCTGAGGCCAATGCCCAGCTTCCAGGCGCAGAGACGGAAAGCCCTTCCGCCTGCAAGAAATCCATTCCTCTTGCCAGAATATTCTTTATTATGGTCACGGTTCATTAAGCTGCTCTGTTATGGCTTTGCTGCTTTTAAGTCGATATTTGTCAGCTTGCAACATAACTTTATATTTTAATTCTAATGCTTGGCACACACTATCAAAATTAGACCAGATTTTATCCTCTTATAAATGCCAAGCTCTTAAAAGTGCTTAAGCGATAAAATAAATTTTCAGCAATAGAGGTCTATTATAGGAGCTTTATTAGTGACGAAACAAGCAATATATCAGAATAATCAATAAGTTATGGGCTTCTGTTTTTAACCTTTCGCTAAACTTTCTTTACGGTCTAAGATTTTTATATTCATCTTTTGAACCATTTCTTGAAAAACTAAAGGTAAGTATTTGTTAAGAACTTTAATACCAACTTCGGTAAGACCACCTTTATTTGCTACCTCTTCTATAATTTGGTCGAAATCTTGGTTACTGTTATAAATACTTTCTACTGTTGTTAACACGGTTAGTAGAAAAAGCTCTTTCTGCTGCTGATTCAAAATACCAACATTCTCTGACATAGTTTTTAACATCTCTGCTATTAAGCCAGGCAGGCATGAAGTAAATAAAGTCATATGGTCAAAATCTTGCTCTGAAGCCACTTTATGTACTTTTCCCAGATTGGAAAGAAAAGCTATCTCTTTTTCAGAAACAGCAACACTGCTACGTAGTAGCATTACACCTTTTAAGTACTGCCAATGGATGTTGGGTAGGAGTTTTACAATCTTTTCTACTCCAAGCCTTTGTTGTAGATCTTCAACTGTTAGGCTATTTGCACAAAAGATCAATACACTATGCTTTACCTCTTGGAGAAAGCTAGGTTCTAGTGTCAAAATTGCATTGGCAGGAATAAGCAGAAAGATCACCTCTGCTTTGGCTAGTTCAATAGCATCTTTTACAAGAATAAGATTTTGATATACTTGCTTGAGTTGATTAGCTTTAAAACTCGACCTGCCATAGAGCAGAATAGGTTCATTTCTTATCAGATTTAGTCCTTTTAGTAAGGTTTTTGCGAGGTGCCCTGTACCAAATATTGCAACTTTTGTCATACTAGTTCAACTTTACCTAATCAGTCTAGACAGAGACCTATTCTATATCTATGTAAAGTTTTAGTAAAAGCAGAAAAATAGAAAGGAGTAGAAAAGTGCTAAATTCTGTAGTCTTCTATCCTGAACTGCAGAGCCATATGTTTGCAGTTGTTATAAAACTTGCTACTTTAACCTTTCTGCTTGGTTTCTGGATTGGTTGGTTTGCAAAAGGTATTTGGAGTGGACAGACGTTTCAAAACGATCAAACCAATACTTTGGCAACTTCTCAAGATCTTTTAACAAAAAAGGAAGTTGATAAGATAGTTGAGGCTATAGAGAAAGTAGCCAACCATGACTAAAAAATAACTAGAAGATGCCCACGTTGCATCGTCTGGGAACTTCTTTTTAATCTTTAACGTGGGCTTTTTCTTTTTGACTTTTACAGAAAAGAAAAAGTCGGACATTTAGGAAAATTTACTACCTGATGCTCAAAAACACCTTTCTTCATATTCCACGCATAGGCAAAGCAACGGAGAGAAGATTCTGGGAAAAGGGAATAACTACGTGGGAAGAGGCTCTACAAGCTTCCCGTCGTGACCTTGGAGTCTCTGACCTGCTTGTGAAAGATTATATTGAGCGCTCATTTAAGGCTCTTGACAATCAAGATACAGACTTCTTTGCTGAACTTCTTCCAACATCCGAAATGTGGCGACTTATAGTCACTCCAGAACTTGCTACTAAAGCTGGCTATCTCGACATAGAGACCAATGGGATGAATCCCAACTACTCGATAATTACAGTAGTAGGACTGTTTGATGGTCAAGATGTTAGCTGTTTTGTATACGGCAAGAACTTAGAAGAACTGTATGAAGAGATAGAAAAATACAATGTTTTGGTAACTTTTAATGGTAAGTGTTTTGATGTGCCTTTTCTGAAAGCTGCTCTCCCAGGTATCAAAGTTCCATTGGCACACGTAGATCTGCGCTATATTCTTCGTCAAGCTGGTTTTTCAGGGGGGCTAAAGAAGATAGAGCGTTACACAGGGCTAGCACGTAATCAAGACGAACTTGGTACGCTCGATGGACTTGATGCTGTACTTCTATGGCAACTCTACGAACGCGGCGAGCAAGAAGCTCTAACCACACTGATGCGCTACAACGCCGAAGATATAGTTGGACTAAAACCTTTGTTAGAGCTTGCTTGCAATATGTTGATAAAAGAGATACCTCTTTCAATAGACCTTCTTGAAGTTTCTGAACGAGTAACTCCTGATATTCCTTACAGTCAAGAAGTAATAAGACAGGTCAAGATGCGTGAGTGGTAGGGATGGACAATAGAAGTTTTAAGAGAAAATATGAGCTTCTGCAGGTTTTACTAATTGAAGCAAGGAAGGGTAAAAGTTTAAGTCAAGTAGATTTGGCTAAAAAGCTGGCTCGTCCACAGTCTTTTGTTAGTAAATATGAAATTGGTGAACGAAGACTTAGCCTAATAGAGTTTCTAGAAGTTACAAGAGCTATAGGAATCAATCCTAAAGAGATAATAGACAAGCTGGAGAGGGAAGATTTTTGAAGATAGTTCATATAGAGACAGTTATTTCTGTGGGAAGTTTTAGCAAAATGGGGAGAGGTAAAAGATAGATTATTAAAAGCTATAAGGGCTGTAGACTGGCTTCATGGTACAGGAACTTTTACCATATATCCAGAAAGTGGACGAAAGAGAGGCAAAGGGAATGGAGTAAAACCCATTAAGGTTGATTTTATTAGGAGGTTAATGGCTGATAATTGGCAAGTAGAAGTTAGATTGATAGATAAAGTGGGAAGTTTAGATGCAGTATTAACTACCGATTCTGGTTCTATTGCTCTTGAGTGGGAGACAGGAAATATATCATCTAGTCACAGAGCTTTAAATAAAATGGCTTTAGGGATTTTAAAAAAAATTTTAGTTGCTGGAGTTCTAGTTGTTCCTTCTAGAAATTTATATTCTTACTTGACGGACAGAGTTGGAAATTATGCAGAGTTAATTCCTTACTTAGATTTATGGAAAGCTATACAATGCGATGAAGGTATTTTAGAGATAGTTGTTATTGAACAGGACGCAGTAAGTACAAATGTTGCTAAGATTCCAAAAGCAACGGATGGACGAGCATTAGGCTAGTCTTCCACAAAATCACTATTTTTGTGGTGTTTAATAGAATTGCTTTCTAATCTACTAACTATTTGATCTGCAAAGTCTATTTCTATTCCAATCCAATTGCGTTGTTTAGACTCACAGACGGCAAATGTAGTCCCGCTACCACCAAAAGGATCAAGGACAATATCACCAGGAAGTGTAGAGGTTTCTATCACTCTATCAAGAATCTTTGTAGATAACACATTAGCCTTTCTATCTTTTATTTTATACTTTGAATGTCTTACAGGTGGAATATCTGTCCAAACATCTTTTAGAGTTACTCCATTAGGATTCATAGCATTACGATGACCTCCATAATCTTTTGTTTCACCACCACAGTGTCTACAAACTTCAATAGGTGTGCGTATACGTTTGGAGGTATTGGGTTTTCCTTTTGAAAAATAAAGTAAACCATAATGGCTAGGATAAAGTTTACCGGAAATAGGCAGTGAAGTATTCATTTCAACTGCTATCCAATGTCGAAATTGTAAACCGTTTTGTATCAGAAAAGATCCTAAAATGATATTCCACTTGGGTAGATTATAAACAAATAAGCTCCCACCAGGTTTTAGTATTCTAATACACTCATTTAGCCATTTATAACACCATTCAATGTATTCCTTGTCATTTAAAGAGTCATTACTATTTCTTCCATAAATCTTTCCTAAGTTGAAAGGTGGATCAGCAAAAACTGTATCAATAACTTCTGTTTCTACATAAGGTAGAATTTCTAGGCAATCTGCTGAATATAATGCTCCTGTGGCAGAGAGATAGTACGGCTTGGGTGCATTTTTGCTAATAAAAAGCTGAGTGTCAAAATACTTATCTATCCATTTTAAGCAAGCTTGTTGAATCATAGTTTTGCTTCTTAGTAATATCCTTTTTAGGGATATTACTTTTACTTTGTTTATTTGTCAAGGATTCAGTAAGAAACTCCATTTTAGAAGTTTCTTACTAGTGGGCTACTATCCAGCAATTGATGGGCTATCAGCAGTTTTAACTTCTGGAACCTTCTGTTCGCTAGTCCAACTTCTACCATCAAAAACTCTGACATAGATGTTAGTAGATGAGCCACCTTTATATGCTAGGTAAAGGCGACCTTTTAGTCTAAAGAGTGATGGTGCAACCGAAGTTTCAGAGTCGCCTACTTTCTGCTCATCGCTCCATCTATTTCCATCAAACCTGCGCCAATAGATATTTTTGCTATCTTCTCCACGATAGGTTATGTAGAGCTGTTTCTGGAAGCCTTCTATGGAAGGAGTGTCAATAGTTCTTGAATCTGGAATGCGGTTTTCCGATGACCAGGTAGAACCATTAAAGCTTCTCAAGTAGATCTTGTTTGAATCTTCTCCACGATATGCAACGTAGAGTTCCCCACGACAAGTTGCTAGTGAAGGTGCTGTTCTGGATTCTGAGCCAGGTACTTTGAGTTCGCCTGACCAACGCCTGCCATCATAACTGCGGATGTATATATTGTTGGTTCTGACACCTTTATAGGCTATGTAGAGCTGACCTCTGTAGAAAGTAAGGCTTGGAGAATCGCTTGTCTGGGCATCACCTACCGATTCTTCGCGAGACCAGGAGCCACGACCACCGCGAATACCTTCACGGTAAGTCTTTATAAATACCTTGTTGGTATTACGACCTTTGTAAGCAACATAGAGTGTATCGCGGTCGCGGTATAGTGCTGGTCCAAAATCACTGAAAGCCTCTTCTACAGGGAAACTTGCAGACCAACGATTCCCATCCCAAGAAGAGAGTAGGATTCTCTCTGCGTTGACTGCGCGATAACCAAGATAGATCAGATTATCGTCATAATAGTCATCGTCGAACCTGCCACGCCTTCTTTCGTCTCTTCCAAATTCAATATCTTGAGAGTCTCTATCATCTATCCTATCTCTTCTATCACGCCTATCTTTATCTTGATCTCTATCTCTACGATCACGAGAAGACTGGCTACTTGCTTCTGTAGGTTGGGTAACGGTCAGTATACTCGTCAGAAAGCTAAAAATGAGCATAAAACATAGAAGACTGCTTCTAATTTTCATAACAACCTCCGTAAAGTTTATACATTTGCAAGCAACGACTTCTCAAAAGCTGCCACCTCATCGGCAGTTACAGCAAAGTATCTTGCTTGTGGGTGCTGAAAGACCATTGCTGATACACTAGCTTCTGGATCCATCATGTACCCTTCTGTCAATTCTACTCCAATACGTTCTGGTTTGAGTAGCTGCCATAAAATTGCCTGATCTTCAAGTCTGGGACAGGCTGGATAACCAAAGCTAACCCGTACCCCTTGATAGTTGGCTTGAAAGATCTCTTCTATAGTGATGCTTGGATCGTCGGCAACACCCCATAGGCGACGAATTTTTTTATGAACAATTTCTGCATAAGCTTCGGCACTCTCTATAGCAAGAGCTTGCAAAATATGAGACTTTAGATAATCTCCTTTATCTTTCAGTTGCCCAGAGATCTCTCTTATACCTTGTCCGCAGGTAGTTACAAAGAAAGCAACGCTATCAACACCTACTTCTGATGGCTTGACAAAATCGCTAAGGCACAGCCTCGATCCTGTTGCTTGGCGTGGGAAGAGAAACTTTGCCAACTCCTTGTTGCTGAGACCGTCTTGAATAAGAATATGATTACCGTCGGCCTGAGCTTTGAAGAAGCGGTAGATACTTTGTGGCTTAAAATAGTCCTTCTCTAGGATCTCTTCTTTGACAGCATTGACCTGTTGGTAGAGCTTGGTAGCTTTTTCGTCTCCTTCAGAAAGCTTTTCGGTAAAATTGCCCTTAAAGCCCAAATGTTTGCTGTAAAACATTTTGGGATTGATATAGCTCCATATCTCCTCTAATGAAGCATTAGCCTCAATGTGTTCTATGTAGTCTGGTGCTGGATTTATCTTTACAGACCAATCTATAACTACCCGTTCTTGCCCTGTATCTGCTTGCTTGTATGCAGGTTTTGCTTGCTCGCTTTCTGCTATCCATTCCTTGCGCATCTGCTCTATGCCACCCGGACTCTGTATACGGTTTGCAAGGTCAAGTCCAGTCATCGCATCTTTTGCATAGACAACGAGACCGTTATATGTTGGTGCTATCTTGTTGAGAGTGAAACGTTTTGTAAGAGCAGCTCCTCCAACCATTATTGGGATATTTATTCCAACACTAGCTAAGTCTTGCGCAGTATTAACCATTTCGTGTGTTGATTTGACTAGTAGTCCAGAAAGGCCAATGATGTCGGGTTTGTGCTCTCTTACTGCTTCAATTATTTTGTCAGAAGTTACCTTGATACCAAGATTGACTATTTCATAGCCATTATTTCCAAGAATTATTTCAACTAAGTTTTTTCCAATGTCGTGAACGTCACCTTTAACCGTTGCCAGTATTACTTTGCCTTTGCCGGTTGCATCGCCTTTTGGCATCAATGGTTCAAGGTGTGCAACGGCTGCTTTCATTGCTTCAGCACTTTGAAGCACTTCAGCTACTATCAATTCATTGTTATTAAAAAGTCTTCCGACTTCATTCATTCCATTCATTAATGGGCCATTGATAATTTCAAGTGGTACATATTTCTGAAGAGCTTCATTAAGGCTATCAATGAGTCCTTCTTTTGTACCTTGAATAATGTTGTCAGCAAGCCTCTGCTCCACTGTACGATTTTCTTGCTTAACCTTTTTTATTGCCTGTTTGTCTTTGAAATAGGCCGAAAAGGCTGCAACAGGGTCTTCACCTCTCCAGAATATGAGGTCTTCGCAGAGCTTTTTCTGTTCATCAGCAATAGAAGGATAACGTTCAAGGCGTTGTGAATTGACAATAGCCATGTCTAAACCAGCTTTAACACAGTGATATAGAAAGACAGAATTGAGTACTTCGCGCCCGGCATTTGGTAGACCAAAAGAGACATTACTGATACCAAGAATAGTTTTAACTTTTGGAAATCGCTGCTTAATAGCGGCAATTCCTTTTATTGTCTGCTCAGCCGAGCCTATGTAATTAACATCTCCTGTGCCACAGGGAAAGACCAGAGGGTCAAAGATTATGTCTTCTGCAGGTATCTTGTATTTTTCTGTCAAAAGTTTGTAGGAACGTTCTGCTATCTCAAGTTTTCTTTCAACACTTACACCCATACCCTGCACAGGGTCTTCGTCTATTGTTCCAACCACAACAGCACATCCATACTTCTTTATTATTGGACAGACGAGTTCAAATCGCTCTTCACCGTTTTCAAGATTGATAGAGTTTAGTATGGTCTTTCCTTGAATCAGTTTAAGAGACTGTTCAAAAATATTATGGTCTGTTGAGTCGATCATAATAGGGACTTTAACTTTTTTAACCAGATGAGAAAGTACTGCAAGTATATCGTTCATTTCATCTCGGTCTGGGTCTTGCAGGCATAGATCGAGTATAGCAGCTCCAGCTTTTACTTGATTTCTTCCTATCTCTGAAGCTTCTTCATACTTACCTTCAGCAATAAGTTGCTTGAAAGCTTTGCTTCCAAGTACATTCATCCTTTCGCCTACTTGATAAGGTCGGTCTTCTTCTTCGATCTTCAAGTATTCAAGCCCAGAAACGTGTGTACCCTCAATGCGTGGTATCTGTCGAGGTCTATTATTTGCTGCAACATCTGCAAGAAGCTTGATGTGTGCAGGAGTTGTACCGCAGCAGCCACCTAGTATATTGACCCAACCGCGTTTGACAAATGAACTCACTGTCTCTGCAAGCATCTCTGCAGTTTCGGGAAAGATGCCTTCTTGTGGAATTCCAGCGTTTGGAATACAGCTTACGGCTGTATCGGCAAGTGCTGAAAGGGAACGTATATGGTCTGTCATGTCGCGAGGGCCTGTAGCACAGTTCAGACCTACACTGACAGGCTTGAAATGGCGAATCGAAGTAAAAAGTGCTTCTACACCTTGTCCAGCAAGCATTGCCCGCCCAACTGGCTCAATGGTTACCGACATCATCAAAGGCCACTCTTCATCAAGCTCTGCAAAAAGCCGCTTGACTGCAATTGCGCCTGCTTTCAGATTGAGTGTATCGAGAGAAGTTTCTAACAGTAGTATGTCAGCTCCACCTTGCAACAGAGCTTTGGCTTGATGGTAGTAAGAATCGACCATTTCATCAAAAGTTGCTCCACCTGTTAGAGAAAGAGATTTGGTAGTTGGTCCCATAGAACCAGCAACAAAGCGTGGCTTCTCAG
>JAEUQL010000660.1 GCA_016789295.1 Blastocatellia bacterium
CACTTCCAAATGGTTGTAAATAGTCTGCTTCACCTCTCTCCTAGTGTTCCTCTTGGTCAGGACTCAAGTAGAAACATATGGTGGCTTGGCCCACTCCAACTAGGTGCTTGGGGTGAAAATTGGCATAGAAACCACCATTCTGAAGCAAGCATTGCCAAATTTGGCCGTACTTGGTCTCAGATAGATGTGGGATGGTACCTCATAGTAGTACTTGAGAAGATGGGACTGGCAAAAAACATACGTCGTCCAAAGTAACAAAAGTAAGACAGGAACAGAGCCATCTTGAATGGCTCTGCTTCTGAAGTTTAATAAATTGCTTGGATCTCACATAAGGTCTTAAGTTTTTAGCAGAATGGCCAGCACCAAGTTTCACACATACGCCTCGTTGGTCTAGCTGCAAAATCTTCATCTCCACCGCCAATTCCACCATCAATATCGCTTGGATCACCACCACTTATGTTGTCAATACCACCTATCTGAGCAGCAGGTGCAATTACTTGCTCAATTTCTTCAATATCGAAATCCATGTCTTTGGGGTCAAAATTATTTGACATTATTATTTCCTCCATGTCCAAATTTTAGTGATTTATAACTCTCTGGGTAGAAGAGTTTTTAGGTAAATGTGAGCAGCACAAGACTATGTGGTTTTCCCACTTTTGTCAAGACAGAAGATATATAGTTTCCTAAATATTTATTCCACTTTATCTATAAGCAAAAAAACTGAACCTATAGGTAAAGTTACAAGGGAAGTAGTTGATGTTATCTACTTTAAGCCAGAACTTTCAAGACAGTCTATAAACAGAAATCATTTGGCTTAGACAACGTTGAAAGAAGCCCCTCTATGTGCTGTTTGGCCTTCCAAGCACCTGTTTTTTCTGCAACTTCTACTCCTTCTTTCCAGACCAATACCGCTTCTTCATTTCTACCAATAGTTACCAGTGTTGATCCCAACATTTGATAAGCTGCAGTATATTGAGGATTAAGTTTGATCACATTACGAAGTGCCTCGGCTGCTTGGTCGAGCTTTTCAACTTTCAGGTACTCACTTGCTAGTCCGTACCAGATCAGTGGATCGTTGGGATTATCTTCTATCATCTGCTCAAAAGCTTCTAAGCGTGACATACTACTCCTTACAAAATTGAACTAGTTGCACGGAATACGCTTTCCTCTATGTTCGCCCTCCACACGGCGCAGTTGGCGTATATTTGCGTGGTAAACGATCTCTGCTCCACCTTCTACATTAATGACGATCTTGTAGCCCTTCGCTAAAGCCTCTGTGCACATCTCTCCTTCTTCAGCAGCGTCAAGACACCCATTTCGAAAGACTGCTTTCGAACAACTCTGCATCTTCACACGAGCAAGCTCAACACCGCGAATACGTGCAGTATCTTGTCTGGCACACTCTATTTTCGCTTTTATCTCTGGTTCTATTTCGTTTTCTTGAGAAGACATAGTAACACCTATATTTATAAAGATTAGCAACACTATAGAAACTAGTTTCTTTGTAGACATAAGCAACACAATTAGAAAAAATTGCTGATTATTTCGTCATCGATTATAGCAAGCTAAACTCATCTGTGGTAACTCTATTAAACAAAAAACCAGTTACTGCGTATCTTGAGTAGCCAGCATCAGCTAGCAAGAGACCATTTAGCAAAGAACTTAAAAAAAATAAGAGGATATTTTATGTCTGCTTCCGTCACAAATGGAGCAGAAGAGCTGCACTCATCAGCTTTTGCTCTCTTCTCTGCCTGTCTTCTCATCTTTGTAGCACTTTGTGATGCAGGTTTTGTTGGTGCCATCACTCCACAAATAGCTACAGGGCTTGGCAGCAGCAAAGCTGTAGTTGCAGCAAGTGTGACACTCTACTCCATAGCTGCTGCAAGCGTAGCCTTGTGGCTTGGTAAAGTGAGTTCTTCTTCTAAAACGCAAGGTTTGAAACCTGGGTCTTGGTTGCCAAATGCTGCATTCCTCTTTGCTGGCTCCTCGATAATAGCTTTTCTCAGTCCACATATCTCAATATTTCTGCTAGCCAGAGCAGCAACGGGAGTTGCTAGCGGACTTATCTCTGCTCTTGCAATTGCAGCCCTTGCAAATGCTTCAAGCTATGATCGTCGTGGTAAGCAAATGATAGGCCCAGCAATATGTTACTTTCTTGCTCCGGTCTTTGGGGTTCCAATGGCAGCTTTTTTGACAGCAACTTTTAACTGGCGGATAGTCTTTGTTTTTACCGCTTTTAGTGCAGTTGTTGCTGGGCTGTTTGTTTTGCGCTACCCGCTTCCAAACAGAGCCAAGAAGGAGAGTGAAGTAACTTCTACTTCATCTTCACTTTATAAAATGGCGACGCGTTCCCGTTCCACAACTATGGGCATTGTAGGTGCATTCTTTGTATCTGGTGGACTGGTTGGATTCACAACTTACATAGGGATTTGGCTCTCTGAGGCT
>JAEUQL010000661.1 GCA_016789295.1 Blastocatellia bacterium
CAGGCTGCTTTGAGTGTCTCTACTTCGGCCAACCAACCATATATCCAATAGTCTTTAGGGCGTTTAGAGATAGAGCTATTTAATAGCTCTTCTGCTTTCTTAAACGAGGCTATAGGAGACTCACCGCTTTGTAACTCTTTCTCTGCTCTGCAAAAATAGAAAAAGCCTAAGTTGCTAAGAGCAAAGATTGGATCTTTATCCATCTCTATAGCTTTCTCTGAATAGTATATGGCTTTATTTAAAGATTCTGTTATGTCTAAACCAAAGTTATCTTGATACTCTACTTTCAAAAAGTAGGAAGCACTCAAGTTTGCATAAAACATTGAGGAAGCAGGCGAGAGGTCTACTGCTTTCTGGGCATTCTCTATCATCTTTTCTACAGTCTCTATAGAAGGTCTACCATCTTGTTTCTCGAACTCAGAAAGAATTGAGTAGGATCTACTCAAGCTGTTGTAGATAGAAGACAAGCGATGGGTAGCCTTTCTTTCTAAGCTTATCTCCAATGCTTTTTGGCCAGCATCGATACTCTGCTTGAGGTAAATGGTCGGATCTGTTCCTGTATATGTCAGGTTTTGGGCATAGTTCTGAAGTAGCCGCGATTTTGTAAGGTATGCTTCAAGAAAATCTGGTTTTATCTCTGAAGCTTTTTCATAAAAACTGAGTGCATTTTGAAAGAACTGTTGACTGTCATCTCTTCTATGCTCTTCTGAAGCCAAGAAAAGCCTTTGGGTAAAGGTTTCAGCAATTAAATTGTAGACTTCGGGGTCGCTTTGTCCCAAAGAGATAGCAGCAAGGTATGACTGTTCTGCTTTCTGATAGAGTTCTTCTGCTGACTTATATTCCCCGCGTTTGTATTCAGCGTCAGCCTGCTTATAATAAGCCCGCCCAACTAAAGTATGTGCTTCATAGAGCCAAGGGAATTGTATCAATGCTTCATGGGCTTTCTTAAATACCTGCTCAAAGTTGTTATCATAGTAATCAATGAGTGCTTCGATATAAAGAGTAGTTTTTGTATCAATATTCTTCTGGCTTTTGTAAGAGTTTAAGTAATTTAGTGCTGGCTGTCTAAATTGCTGGTTTAATTGTTGCTCTTTCTCTTTTCTTTCTTGTGGCTTAATAGTCTTTTCTAGCTGCTCTTTTTCCAGTTCATACAAAATACCAAGAGTTTTTCCTTGTGCATAATCCAAATCTGGAGAGCTAAAGCCTGCACTACGCGATCTATCAAAGTAGTCATTGGCTTTTGAGTATTCTTGCAGTGCAAGATAGCCTCTTCCTAAAGCATAATTACCTGCTCCCTGAGAAATACTACCTTTTCTATACATCTTCTCATCAATATTTTTCAGCTTTGAATTAACCACGGCTACTTCTTGGCTGATGTTGTGTAGTGGCATAAGGTGAGAAAAGCGCATTATGTCTTCTAGTTTTTCAGCCTCACCAATAAATTCTTCTGTTATCTGTGCTTGCTGATAAGTACGAATTTGAATGTATATAAATAGTGTAACTACTAAGATCAGTATGGCTGCGGCTGAAGCAGAGAGTGAGACAATGGCTTTGTGCTTTTTTGCTTTTTTAAGAGTTCTTTTAATAAAACTTACTTCTCTTACCGATATTGTTTCACCGTTCAAGTAAGCTTGCAGGTCATTTGCTAAAGCCAGCGCAGATTGATATCGGTTGTTTGGCTCTTTCTCCAAACATTTCATTACTATCAAGTTGATATCAGTCGGTATGTTGGGGAGAATCTGTAGTAGAGACTCAGGCTCTTTCTGGACGATATCCATAATGAGTTTTACTAGCATATCGTTCTTAAAAGGTGTGTGGCCTGCAATGAGTTCATAAAGTGTTGTACCAATACTGTAGATATCCGCACGTCTATCAATATTCTTATTGTCTCCCTGTGCCTGTTCTGGTGACATATAAGCAGGTGTACCAACAACCGTGCCAGTATGTGTTAAGCCTCTGTTTTCAACTTCACGAGCTACACCAAAATCCATAACTATTGGAAACCAGTTACCGTCTTCTCTCTTTTCTACCATTATGTTTGCTGGTTTTATGTCTCGATGGATGATGCCCAGCTTGTGTGCGTGGTGAAGAGCTTCAGAGACATCTTTCATCACCTTGATCTTTTCTTCCAGATTCATCTGTTTGTAGACCTGCTCCAAAGATCTGCCATTTATATACTGCATACATATATATGGCATCCCTTCCATCTCTCCTACTTCATAAACCTTGCATATATTTTTATGGTCTATGCGTGCTTGAGAGCGAGCCTCTTGAAGAAAACGTGCAACTAGGTCTTGTTCTTGGTCGCGCAGAAACTTTAATGCTACCAAGCGGTTCAGTTTTGTATCTCTTGCTTGATAGACAGTTCCCATACCGCCTTGGCCTATCTGCTTTAAGAGCCTATATTTTGGAGCAGCTTCTATTAAATAGTGATTAGAATGCTTG
>JAEUQL010000662.1 GCA_016789295.1 Blastocatellia bacterium
CAAGAACTTAGTCTGCTCAACTAGGCTTGTCACTTACCTAACAAGCCTAGCCCTTTAGGGCTAGGTAGTTGACTTGGATTTTACCGTTTTGTGCTCAGGGCTGATTCTATCAAGCATCTGCAAAAGGTATAATCTCCATTCGCTCGTTTGGCTACTCTTTGGCTACTCCTGGAGGCTCTCAATGTCGATACTCGATGAACTAATTGGCAAAGTAATAGATGAAAAATACTTAGTAGAGCACCAGCTTGGACAAGGTGGAATGGGAGCCGTTTACAAAGCTACTCACCTTGGAACCAAAAGACCAATGGCTGTAAAAGTCATCTCCCCACAGTTTATGGCTAAAGAAGAGTTTATCGAACGTTTCAGACGCGAAGCTGAAGCTGCTGGGCGACTGCGCCACCCAAACGTTGTCAATGTAACAGATTTTGGATCAACAAAAATAGGTAAGTATCGTATCGCCTATCTTGTAATGGAATACCTCGATGGACTCAGCCTCGGTCGAATGCTTAGAGAGCAAACCTCTCTAATGCCTCTTCCTCTCATAATAGATATTGTCGAACGTGCAGCACTAGCTATAGATCACGCACACAGACAAGGAATCATCCATCGAGACTTAAAGCCAGACAATATATGGCTCGAACCCGATGGGCGTGGTAGCTACAATGTCAAAGTCCTCGACTTCGGGCTTGCAAAACTTCGAGATCCAGAGTCTCTAGATGTAGAAGAACTTATAGACAACAGCCCTTACTTTTATAAACAGGCTCCTTTAAGCCCAAACCCTTCTACAAAAATACAGAAAGTAGAGCTGACTGCTTTAACTGTCAGTAGCAACGTCGATCCCGAAGCACCTACAGCTATTCATTTTAAGTCTGACCCCAACACAGAAACACCTGCAAAGAATAAATCTTTCCAAAATACCATACCCAGTCCAGATAACTCTTCTTCTCAAGTAGAACTGACACAGATTGGAACTGTTATAGGAACTCCACTCTATATGTCACCAGAACAGTGTGCTGGAAAGAAGGTATCTTCAAGATCTGATATATATAGTCTTGGAGTGATCACTTACCATATGATAGCGGGTGAGCCACCATTTACTGGCACTACTACATCTCTTGTCGAAAAGCATATAAACAGCAAACCGCCTTCACTCAAAGATAAAAGAGCCAAGCTACCCGAAGGCATAGAAGAAGTAGTTATGCAGGCTTTAGAGAAAGAGCCTAACAAACGTTCACCTACAGCCGAAGCCTTGGCTAGCAGCCTCAGAATTGAAGGTGAATGTGATAAAGAGATACTTCAGGTTACTTACACAATATCTCGGCAAATATTTCCTCTGCTCTTCAAAATTGCACTTGCTAGCTATCTACCATTTTTACTTCTAACTACTTTTCTGTTTTTTCTTCTGTCACCTACTGAGTCTTTACAATCTAGAGCCATTCACTATCTACACTCTCTGATGTGGATGATTGTGCTAGTAGCTATATCTTTGGGAAACTTATTCTGCCTTGCAATGCTTTCTATCTTTTTTGAACAGAAGAGAGTAGCACCTTTTGAAAAGCTTTCTCTGCCCAAACTTGTTTCTGCTACATACCAGAAAGCAAGTGAACTGATCTACACAGAATTTTTCGTCTATAAAGAGATAGTTTTGGGACTTTTTAAGCTGTTACTGCCAGCAGTTGAAGCTTACAAAACAACATCGCTAGTGGCTGCAGTGGTAATGCTTGAAGGTCTGAAAGGAAGAAAAGCAGTAAACAGATCTAGAATACTTGTAAATAGACTTAGATTTATTAATGAGAATGTACAAGCACGAAATCTACTGTTTAATAGCCTAATAATACTCACCCCACTGTTTCTTCTTGCTATTGGAGGATTTTCACTCGACATCTTCCTTGCTTTTAAGGTGGGCAATTTCTTAGCTGTCTTCTACTCGATTATATATACCTTTCTCGCACTAGTTTTTTTCACAAGACCTTTCATCTCTATTTCACAGGTTGTTCTCTACTACAAAGCACGTCTTATTGGTGGAGAGATTACAAGCCAAGAAGTAAATAAAATTTTTGAGTATCAAGAAAAGTTGGTACAAAGAAGTTCTATGCGAATAAAGACGGGTCTGATGGCTTCTCTACCACTAGTAATTATTCTCATAATAACTATTTTTTATACCAACCCTCTTCTTTCAGCCGTCAGTAAAGGAAACTTGGCAACCATTCAAAACCTTATTACCTCGTCTACAAATGTAAATGCACGCACACTTTTCACTAAATACACCCCTTTGATGGAAGCTTGCGAGAAAGGCAGTTTAGAGATAGTTGATCTACTGATCCGCTCAGGTGCAGATGTAAACTTGGTCAACAAGGATGGTAACTCTGCACTGCTAATTGCAGCAAAACAAGGCTACATCGATGTAGTTAAGAAATTGGTAGATGCTGGAGCAGACAT
>JAEUQL010000663.1 GCA_016789295.1 Blastocatellia bacterium
TAGTTATAGGATATATTCTGATAAAACAGGGAAAAGCAAAAGCGCACCAGGTCTGCATGACAAGTGCGCTTTGTACCTCTTCTTTATTTCTTATCTCTTACCTTATATATCATTATAATGTTGGTTCTACAAAGTTTACAGGGCAGGGCATCGTTAGAAATATTTACTTTGCAGTACTTATTTCGCACACAGTACTAGCTGTGGTCATTGTTCCATTGATCATTGCTACATTCTATAGAGCTTGGACTGACCAGCTTGCAAAACATATGAAAGTAGCAAAGATAACCCTTCCACTTTGGCTATATGTTTCTGTTACAGGTGTTATTGTTTATTTGATGCTATATCATCTCTATCCTAGCCGATAGAATACTGATTTGAGTTTTTAAGTTTTTCTTCTAAGCTGGCTTTGACAGTTGACCATTCTGCATCGGTGATGCTGTAGTAGACGGAGTGGCGTATGCGACCACTCCAAGTGACCATGTGATTGCGAAAAGTACCTTCTTCTTTTCCACCTATTCTTAAGAGCGCACGGCGCGAACGCTCGTTGAGAGAGTCGGTTTTAAATTCTACACGCAAGCAACAAAGCTCTTCGAATGCGTACTTGAGCATCAGGTATTTAGCTTCTGTATTAACAAAGCTTCTCTGCCACTTTGGTGTTATCCAAGTCCAACCAATCTCAACGTGGCGATGTGTACAGTCTATATTTCCAAAGCGAGTACTGCCAACAATCTGACCATTCTTTTTTTCAATAGTTACAAATGGAAGTGCCCGGCCTTCGGCTTCTTCTTTGAGTGCTTCACTCAGGTAGTTCTGCATCTGATCGGAAGTAAGTATTTGATAAGGTGTCCAACGCCACAGTTCTTCTTCAAGACCAATTTCACACAAAGCTTTGTGGTGGTCGAGAGATAGCGGTTGAAGACAGACTTGGTTGCCTTCAAGTACTACACGTTCAATCTTCATAACTTTGTTGGCTCTCTTCTATATACTTTGACCATTTTTCAAGTAGTTCTTTAAGTTCAGTCTGTTTGACGGGCTTGGAGATGTAGTCGTTCATTCCAGCTTCAAGACATTTTTCACGGTCGCCTTTTACAGCACTTGCAGTCATAGCAATGATTACAGGCTGGCTGCCTTTGTAATTTTCTCTGAGAAGCCGTGTTGCATCTATCCCATTCATATCTGGCATTAGAAGATCCATCAAGATCAAGTTGTAAGGACGTACTTTCAGTGTTTCTAATACTTCTTTGCCGCTTGATACAAAATCTGCTCGGTAGCCTAGCTTTTTAAGCATCAGCATAGTCACTTTCTGATTTACAGGGTTATCTTCAACAAGCAGAATGCTGATTCTGTTTGGCAGATCTTCTACATTCAACTTCTGCAGCCTTCGCAGTGTATCTCGGCCATTTGGCATACCCAAAAAGAGTCTATGTAACTGTGATAGCTTAATAGGTATACGAAGGTACTGAAACCGGCTTGGAAAGAGAAAGCTCATATCTTGCTGGTTTTGGGTCAGCAAGATCATGTGTGTGTGCTGCAGTTCCATTGCAGAGATCTCTTTAAGAAAGTCAGGGAAATTTTCATCCGAGATCTGCAGTTCTACAACCAGAAACTTGGGTGTGTAGATCTTTGTCAGTGTTGCAATCTCTTTGAGAGAAGGTGAGACAAGAGTTTTAAGCCCCCAATAGTTGAAAGTGTCGCGCAAAATATCTAAGTTGGTTTTGTTGGCACAAAATAGTACCACTTTGCGATTTTTCAGATGTGGCTGCTGGTCAGCCAAGTACTCAGGTGGTGAAGATGGAACTGCTTCAGCCGTGATAGTGAAATGAAAAGTAGAGCCTTGGTTGAGTTGGCTCTCTACCCAGATCTTTCCTCCCATAAGCTCACAAAGCTTCTTAGATATAGCCAGTCCTAGTCCTGTGCCACCATATCTTCTTGTAGTAGAAGAGTCTAGTTGTGTAAATGACTGGAAAAGCCCCCCCATCTGGCTTTCAGATATTCCTATTCCAGTATCTTTGACAGAGACGTGGATCTCGTAGTTTGGAGTTTCTGAAGCTATCTCTTCTATTTTCCTGGATGAGACTTCAACAACAACCTCTCCGCTACTTGTAAATTTGAGTGCATTACTCAAAAGATTTACTAGCACTTGTCTAAATCTGGTTAGGTCTCCTATTAAAGAGGCTGGGGTTGAGTGAGAAATTCTATAAGCAAGATTTATGTTCTTTTCTGAAGCACGAATCGAAAACAGGTCAAGAGCTTCTTCAACACAAGGATAGATATCAAAGACACTTCTGTCGAGGTTAAGCTTTCCAGCTTCTATCTTTGAAAAATCTAGTATGTCATTGATTATGGAAAGCAGCGACTCGCTACTACTTCTGATAGTTTCAACATAGTCGCGTTGTTCTTCTCCTAGTTCATTGTCAAGCAGCAGACTTGTCATACC
>JAEUQL010000664.1 GCA_016789295.1 Blastocatellia bacterium
AAACAAGCCTTTTGATGTGCGGTGGAAGGGTTGAAAGATTGAGAGAAAAGCGTTCATTGTCTTGACCTGCTGCACCAAGTAATTTTAAAGAGCCGCAAGGTGAAGCTGGTTGGTTGTAGAATATCATGTAGTTTTCATCGCTCAATTTACCTTCTGCGTCTACCCCAAAACAGCTTATATCTACTGCTTCTGGGTTTAAAAATAGAATAGAAATGCCTATCTCCAGGGTGGTAGAAGGTGTTAAATCTGTCAATTTAGATTTCTGACCTTTGCTAAATTCTCTCATACCATGTATTTATCCTTATAAAAATAGATCTTTTCAAGATAGCAGCTCGTCTTCTGCAGGCTCTATTGCTTGTAGTAAGCTGTAACCTTCTTTCATTCTCACTGTGACTTCTGAAAGTAGAACTTTGAGTTTTTCTATTGCTTGCTTTAACCGTTCATTTTCAGCAGAACTTTCTTCCATTTTAGAGTTTAGCTTTAAGAGTTCTATATCAATTGGTAAGGTGTAAGCTGTTAGTACATCGCTGATTAGGCCATAGAGGTCTTTTAATGAAGTTGCTTCTGCTATTTGAAGTTTTTGTGAGCTGCTACTAGCTATCTCTTTGGTTATATCTAACAAAGAAGTAGATAATGTTTCAAGCCGTCCTAAATCACTTTCTATCTTTTCAGCATATTCTAATGAGTTGACAGTAGTTTCTACTACTGGAGTAAGACCATTAATTATATCTGTAAAGATTTTTAATATCTCTTGTAGACTATCAATTGCATCTACTACCAATTCATCTAGCATTATAGTTAACCTTTATATATTAAATTTTATTTGGAAGAATATGGTTGGTGGAGAAGAGTTTGTTATAAGAAGAAAAGGCAGGTAAGAACCTGCCTTCTGTTTTGGAGCTACTTGCCATTGTGGCATTCTTTACAACTCTTCGGCTTCTGATCCATTGTGTTGTGGCAGGCAATACATCCAGCATTGGCTGTATTTGGATGGTCTACCTGTTTCTTGTTGCCGTGATAGGCTTCTTCAGAATTGACAGATTTCAGACCTTTGAATTTTTTGTCTTCATTGGTTCCATCAATCTCGTTGGTTGTCTCTTCGCCTTTGTGGCAGACGGTGCATTTAAGAACGTCTTCCTCAACGGCTTCTGTAAGTTTCTTTGTGTTTGTGTGGTGGCAGGTTACACAAGACTCCTTTGCTCCTTGCCCACTAACTGGCTTAGCATCTACGTGTTGCTGATGGTCAAAGGGAACTTTGCCGTAATCACCTGCAAACTCAGTAACTTGTTTGTCTGGATCGTCCAGTACCATCTTACCAGGCATTGTCTTGCTCATTGCTGCTGCTCCTGGCTCAGGTACCCAAAAAGCTAGTGTTGCTGCTAGTACAAAGGTTCCTACTAGTAGTCCTTTGATCAGCTTGTTAGTTTTATCTCGCATAGTATCTGTCTTTCCTCCAATAGCAAGCGGTTAATTGCTTTACGTTATAGTGCAAGCTATCTACTTGCGTAAAATTTGTGGCCTGGGACTTTTTAGATTGAACGTTACGGCTTCTTGCTGTCTATTGCAAGATGGAGACAGCACTTTAGTCAATCTAGTCTATATAAGCCTAAAATAACACAGCTTAACTCAAAGTGTCTAGTTCTGAAAATCTTATCTATAGATACTTTTACTGCCAAAAAAGAGCACTGTGCCGAACTGCTACAGCTAAAACAGCCCCTAAGCTATTTTTGTGGCTCGGATGGAAACTGTTTGGATGTTTCACTTTTCTTGCATTAATATATGTCTGCTGGTTTGCACCAGTTTCACAGTCAAAGTTTTTCATAGTTACATAGACCAAAGGAGAGTCTGATCATGCCACTTTTTGATTATGTATGCCAAGATTGCGGGCATCGTTTTGAGTCGCTAGTTCGCAATACGGAAGAGAAAGTAGAATGCCCAGTCTGCAAAAGCGAAAAGACAGAGCGACAGATTGGCCGTCCTTCAGTTCAGATGGGTAATCCCTATATACCAAAAATATGAGACCCTCTCCCAATCGGTGCTCAATTGGAAGAGGGGTTTTTCTACTTCATCCCTCTCTTTCCAACAACAAAAAGTATTATAGAGATACCTGCAAACATAGAGATAGCAAACATATGGGCTATTGGGTATTCTGGATTGGCCAGACTTCCCATATAACCACTCAAGTCTATCTTACT
The DNA here is from genome assembly GCA_016789295.1 of Blastocatellia bacterium. Lineage (GTDB taxonomy): Bacteria > Acidobacteriota > Blastocatellia > Chloracidobacteriales > JADJPF01 > JAEUQL01. The sequence goes on from JAEUQL010000664.1 coordinate 2,196, forward strand.
GTTGAGTTCAAATGCTGCTACTGCAGCCAGTAGAAGTCCACAAATAGAGCCTCCTGCAATTAAACCAGAACTGAAAAGTACTCCAGCCGATGACTCTGCTTCGGCTTCCGATTGTGGTTTGCTCAGCTTCTCTACAAAATACCTTACTAGTCCACCAACAAAAATAGGAGCCGAAGAAGAGAAGGGAAGATAGACACCTACGGCAAATGGAAGTGCTGCTATTCCGCACATTTCAAG
>JAEUQL010000665.1 GCA_016789295.1 Blastocatellia bacterium
CATTTGGATGCAAAAGCAGTTCGAGTTTGTGATTCGTGTTACACGAAATTGAATACGACTGGTGGTTATCAAAAGAGTAATGATTAATCGAGGTAAAATAGTTTCTGCATTTGAAGCAAAATCGTCTGCTTTTGCTATGTTTGAACGTAGCTTTCAAAGTAACTCTGCAATTTATCAAATAAAACTTGCAGAACTTTCTAGTTTTAACTACCAACAGCTAAACGAACACTTGAGTAAATACAGTGCGCCAGGAGCATTTCCATCTGAAGAGTTTGAAAAATATAGAAATCTGAAAGTTAACTTTTCAGAAAATTGGACAAATCACGAAAATGCACGTGAGTGGGCTTACGAAAAACTCTTCGGCAAAACAACTTTTGCAGTTGATGGAGCACAAATAATGCCATCTAAGCACTTCTCTACTCCTGTTGCTGCAGTTCAGGTAGGGTGGTTTGAAAATCCACACACACCAGCAGGAGACTTTATAAAAGATACACTTTTTGAAGTACTTACGCCTAACGATCTACTTATGGGAACTGGAATAGAAAAACAATTGTCAGAACAAATGGTTAATTTGAGGCGATTTAGATTAGAAATTGAGACTATATGTAATTACATGAAGACCAGATCCAAACAGTTTCACGCTTACCCTCCAGTAGTTCTTCTAGACAGCTCTATAGTTATATCTTTTGCTGACCGTTGGCACCAAGATCAACGTAAGCTTTTTATAGAACCTATGATAGAACTACTTGATACAGCAGAAGATACAGGAACTCCAATTGTTGGTTATGTTGATACAACTTATGCCTGTGATATAACAGTTATGCTTAGAAACTGTTTTGGCATTGACACAAAACCTACTCCTGTTCATGATGCTTACTTGTTTAAAGATCTTCTCTGGGGTGAACGCAGTATTTTCTTTACTTGTGCTCGTTCTGGGCTATTGGATGCTTTTGGCAAGCATAGAAGAGGTGTTGGCTTTTTATACCTTAAAGCTAACCAAGATCTACCTGTGAGATTAGACATTCCTGTATGGATTTACAAGCAAGGATTATTAGATTACGTTGTTGAAGTAGTACTTTCAGAGGTGATTATCGGTACAGGTTATCCATATGCCTTAGCTACTGCTACTGATATAGCAACTATCAGTAGTGAAGATAGGGCTGTTTTCTATCGTATTTTTCAAAGGTTTATGGAAAATCAACAGCTCCCTTTTCACTTTTTAAACAGAAAATCCTGAAATCTATGGTATTGAGTATTTACTCAGTTCGATGCCGTCTCTCTTCCTTAAAAGATATATAGCATTTGAACTTAAAGACAGACTGTGAAAGCTATTATCTAAAGAATATTCGTTCAGAACTTTTCCTTTTGAACTCATAACCATTAACTTACGACAACCATAAGTTAGTGCTTGTGCTTTATTCTGACCTGATATAAGCAGATAAAGCCTATTTTGGCTGTCAATAGCCATGTCCAAAACCCCAACTTGGTATATAGACGTAACAGCTAATCTATTTCCCTGTTTCTCAGCAGTAATCTTTGGAGGTAGTATCTTAACATTTAATGGCACCTCAAACTCATCTATCAAACTTCCGTTATTTGCATAGTGCCTTATCAAAGGTGGATAGTTGAAGCTAAAGAAGAACCCTCCTTTTCTGTCCGCAACTATGCGACCATCACTCAACTCGAAATTTTTTATCTTATCGTTGTATAAACGTCTCTCTCCAAAGCTGCGCAGTAATTTTCCATTGGGGCTGTATATTCTAAAGAGATCGTTTCCTGTTCCTGATAACAATATAAGCTCTCCAAAAGAATTGGTCTCTAATCTCAAAGGATCTTCATTCAAACTAAAACTTGCAAGAGTTTTACATTGTGGATCAAATCCCGTGATCTTCTTTGAAGATGCTGACATTGTCCAGATATTACCTTTTGCATCTACAGAAAAATCAGAAATATATTTTGGAATTTCTCTCCTGCACCTTGTCTCTAGTGAAAGACCATTTGCTGAATAGAAAACTTTGGAAAGTTCTGTGTCAAGAATGTACAGTTTTCCAGACTTGGTTACTACAAACTTCTCTGGAAAAGAGAGAGCAGAAACTCTAGAGTCATTCTCCTGCAAGACTGTTTCTAGAAATGGCAACCTACTGTTATCTTCCCAAACCAAACCAAAAAAATCAGCTATAACAGCTATCAATACAATTAGTAATAACTTAGGCGGCATAACCAAAACTTTCTCTTAAAATACATCTTTATATTCTATAGTTTTTTCTCAATCTTTGTTTCTTGAGAGTCTAACATTCCTCTGGTGGCAGCAATTATAGACTTTGCTCTAAGTAACTTATCCTGAATTTTTTCAAGTACTAATCGTGTCTGGGTATAATCTTTTCTGGAAATAACTCTAACCTGTCTGAAATCTAGGTTGTTAATCTCA
>JAEUQL010000666.1 GCA_016789295.1 Blastocatellia bacterium
AATACTTTCACCTAGCACTAATTTTCCATTTATATGAAGATCGCCATCTACCACAAAGTTACTAAACTGCTTCTCTACACAATCGGCACGTTCCTTGTAGTTCTTCTCATCTTCAGGAGTCCACCAGTCTTTCAGATTACCTTGAAAGTCGAACTTACGTCCTTGATCATCAAAACCGTGAGTCAATTCGTGGCCAATAACTGCACCTATTCCACCATAATTGACAGCATCATCGGCTGCTGGATTGAAGAATGGAGGCTGCAAAATTCCTGCTGGAAAGACAATCTCAGACATTGTAGCACTATAGTATGCATTAACAGTTGGTGGAGACATAAACCATTCGCTCTTATCTACTGGCTTACCTATCTTTGCAAGGTTCTCTTTGAAACTGAAATTTGCACCCCGAATCAAGTTTCTAAAATAGGAGCTACGGTCTATCTCAAGTGCCGAATAGTCACGCCATTTATCTGGGTATCCAATTTTGTTTACCAGTAGGTCGAGCTTTGCAAGAGCCTCTTTGCGTGTTGGCTCGCTCATCCAATCCAGATTGTTGATACTTACTCGCAGAGCTTGGCGCAGATTCTTTACCATCTCAAGAGCGCGAGTCTTTGCCTCTGGAGTAAAACTTCTCTCAACATAGAACTGCCCAAGTGCTTCACCCAACATCCTATCAGTAGCAGCTACGCAGCGTCTCCATCTTGGCAAGTTCTCTTTTGTTCCTTTGATTACTGTCTCCTTAAAATAGAAGTCTTGATCAACAAATTTTGAAGAGAGCGAAGGAGCGGCAGCGTTGACTAGATGCCATTTCAGATAAGTCTTCCAGTCGCTCAAAGAGACTTCTTCTACAAGCTTATTGACAGTCTTGAAAAAGTTTGGGTCTACAACATTTACTCCATCAACCGATTTTAGACCAATAGTGGCAAAGTAGGCGTTCCAAGAGACATTTGGAGCAAGTTCTTGAAGCTTGGCAAGAGACATCTTGTTGTATCTGGCGTCTGGATTACGTCGTTCAGTACGTGTCATAGATCCTTCAGCAAGCTTTGACTCTATTGACATAACAGTTTTTGCAGCTATCTCAGCAGATTCTGCTTTATCACCTAACAATTCAAACATTTTTGCAACGTGCTTTGTGTATTCATCGCGTATCTTTTTTGACTTCTCATCACTATTGAAGTAGTAGTCTCTGTCTGGCAGACCGATTCCAGACTGGTCAACAAAAGCAATGTATTTGGTGACATCTTTCAAGTCTTGGCTTCCACCAGTTCGAAAGACTACAGCTATGCCGTAAGTGTGGAGCTTTGCAATCTGAGTCTGTAGACCTTCTTTATCTTTTATTGCATCTATTTCTTTCAATTCTGGTAACAAAGGATTAACTGTGTCTGCTTCGATCTTCTCTGTGTCCATACAACTGCAATACAGGTCACTAATCTTCTGTTCATTTGTACCCTTTTTTAAGCCCTTCTCTTTGGATTTCTCTTCAAGTATCTGTCTGAGTACTTCTACATTCTTCTCGGCAAGCTTCTGAAAATTTCCCCATCGAGGAAAAGCTGCTGGAATAGGGTTGTTGGCTATCCAACCACCACTAGCATATTGAAAAAAGTCCTCACAGGGCTTACAGCTCTTATCAAGATTTGTTAGGTCAAAACCACTCACTGCAGCCTTTGAGCTTGTATCGGCTTTACTATTGCGAGAAATAGTTGTTGTAAAGACAATAGAAAAAAGAGACGCTAATATCAAAACTGCTCTTAAATCAAATCGATTCATAATTCCTCCGAAGGGTATCATTTGAAGGCTAAATGCTTACTTGGCTATTCTTGATTTTTTCTTGAGTATCAGTTTTAACCAGATAGTTTGCAAGACGATGAGGTACGAAAAAGATAACAAAACCAGAAATACCAGAGAGTAAAGGCTTTCTGGAAAGTTGAAAAGATAGATCAGTCGCCACTCAATTAAGTGAGACCTGGTCATAAATCAAAAACCAGGGAAAAAAATAATAAACCGCGCTTAGTCAATGACTAAGCGCGGATGACACCGTAGAATCTCAGTAACGACACATCGATAAAACGGAGTTACTGAGATGATAAATGAAAATAGCATCCTTGTCAGGTTAGTAATGATGATAGATTTAATAGCAGAACCAGAGCCAGTAAAAAGAGGACGAGGAAAACCAAAAATATACAGTGAAAAATTAATAATAAAAGCCTTGATAATCATGATAGTGCGCCGCCTCTACAGTGCATACAGTTTGCTGACATTTTTGAAACAGGATGATGTAGTAATAAAACAATTGAGAGAACTTTTGCAGGAAAATAATAAATTTCCTACACGCCGAACTTGGGAACGCAGATTGAAACAATTGCCAGATAATTTGCCAGGGTTGATAGGCCATTTTGGGCGTTATCTCAGTGATTTGCTTAAGCCTTGGGA
>JAEUQL010000667.1 GCA_016789295.1 Blastocatellia bacterium
TCATAATCTTGAGTATTACCTCTGGTGTAGATCATGGCATTTATAGAACTACATCCACCTAACACCCTACCTCTCGGCCAGTAGAGAGAGCGGTTATTTAAGTGGGGCTGTTGTTCTGTATAGTAAGCCCAGTCATAGTCTGTCTTAAAGAGTTTTGAAAAGGCTGCTGGAATATGTATTTCCTGTCTTTTGTCTGGTAGGCCAGCCTCGATCAAAAGGACAGAAATCTTCTTATTTTTTGTTAGACGGTTTGCTAAAACACAACCTGCAGAACCTGCACCAACTATAACAAAGTCAAAAACCTCTTTTTCTTTCATTACTTTATTCTTTAGATATTGAAAAATATTTGGTGGTTAACTGGACTATACTTAAACATGCAGACTTTACAACAAAATCCCTATCCTTTTCCACATTAATATAAGCAGAAAACTTGCTTTTTTGCTTAATAGTATGCATTTGTGTTGTAGATTGTACTTTTATGATGCTGCATAATTACATCTGCAATATCAAAATAAAACTCTGTATCTTTTGTTATGTCAACAGCTTCTTTCTATATAATTGGTGGGACTCTTCACCAAAATGCCAGGTCTTATGTGCAGCGACAAGCTGACACTGAACTCTATGAAAACCTTAAGCAAGGAGAGTTTTGCTATGTCCTAACTTCCCGTCAAATAGGAAAATCATCTCTGATAATACGTACTGCAAACAAGCTCAAAGCAGAAGGGATTAGTGTTGGTGTTATTGACCTAACAGCTATAGGTCAGAACCTTTCTCCAGATCAATGGTATGATGGACTACTGTCGATTTTAGGAGAACAGCTAAACCTTGAAAACGAAATAGAGAGTACCTGGTCTTCTAACCAACGCCTACCACCTCTACAACGATGGATAAAAACCATCTATTACTTATTAGCCGAAAAAATAGACTCTTCTCTTGTCATATTTATTGACGAGATCGACTATGTGCGCAGCATACACTTCTCTACAGACGAGTTTTTTGCAGCTATAAGAGAGTTATACAACAAGCGTGCACAAGATAGCCTACTCAAACGCTTGACATTCTGTCTTTCTGGAGTTGCTACTCCTTCAGACCTCATCAAAGATACAAGAACTACACCATTTAACATAGGCTGCAAGGTTGAACTTCTAGACTTCACTGAAAAAGAGGCTCTCCTATTGGCTGAAGGACTCAGTAACAAGCGTGAACTTGCACAGAGTCTGCTTCGAAGGGTTCTGTACTGGACAAATGGACACCCTTACTTAACTCAACGACTTTGCAGAGCTGTTGCTGAAACTGAAGGTGAAGTAGATAAACTTTGCCAAGAGCTTTTTCTCTCTGCACAATCGCGTACTCAAGACAATAACCTTGTCTTTGTTCGTGAACGGCTGCTACGTACTGGCATGGACACTGCAGAACTTTTACATCTTTACCAGAAAGTTTGGCAAGAAAAGACTGTGTCATATGATGAGACCAACCCTCTGATTGAAGCACTGCTACTGTCTGGCATAGTAAGAATTGTAGATGGACACCTGCAGGTTAGAAACCATATATACAAGCAAGTTTTTGACAAAGAATGGATAAGAGTCAACATGCCAGATGCAGAGGTAAGGCGCCAACGAGCAGCCTTCAGACGTGGAGCAGTGTTTATAGGCTCCATATCTCTGGTACTGGTAACTACACTTCCAACCTACTGGGCACTTTTAGCCAATAAGCAGAAGATTGTAGCCCAGGAGAATGCCACGCTTGCACAGAAAGAGACATTACGAGCAAATAAGATAGCCAACGATCTAAAAATAGCTCTGGAAGAGGTTAACCGACAGCGTCAAGTTGCAGAGCAACAAAGAGCCAAAGCTGAAGAGAAAGAGGCAGAAGCTAACCGCCAAAGCGAACAACTCAAACAACAAAAGATACTTGTCGAGACTGAGCGTGCCAAAGCAGTAGAACAGAAAGAGAGAGCCGAGCAGTTGCTCTATATAAACAAAATTCAGTTAGCTGCATCACTCTGGACTGAAAAAAGTAGAAATATGTCGGCACTACACATCCTTGAGAACCAGCCAGAAAAGTTAAGAAATTTCGAATGGTACCTTCTGAGAAAACAGATGCCACAGATTCTTATCAATGAAAATTCTCCTACCTCGGCAGCTTTTAGCCATGATGGAAAAAAGATTGCAAGTGGTGGCAAAGGAAAGATTCTGCTTTGGGATGCTAAAACTGGCAGCAGGATTAGCAGTCTAGACTTAGGTAAAGACCTTGTAAATGCCTTAGCCTTTAATCCCAAAAACAATAAGGAGCTTGTCAGTGTAACTGATAAGGGAATTATAACTATTTGGGATATCTCTTCTGGAAAAAAGAGAGTAAATCTACACTACGATGCTCCTATAAACTCTGTAGCATTCAGCCCTGATGGACAAAGAATTGCTACTGGCA